>JAPKZO010000029.1:9047-187281 GCA_026393755.1 Acidobacteriota bacterium | reverse complement strand
GTGGCCTTCTCGGGCAGGGCACCTCGCCGGACCAACTCCTTCGCCAGCCGAGTTGCGGACTCCGTGAGCGAGAGGACGGGGATTCCCTCCAAGGCTCTCAGCCGCCGCGCGCACATCAGGTGATCGCCAGCCCGTGCCTCGTCGAGTACAAGTTGGGACACTCTCAACTGGAACGACGCGCGTCCCCGCCACCAATCGCGTGTCAACGCCTGCCGTGCAGCCAGCACCACGACTCGACTCGGGCGCGCGGTCAAATAGCTGACGATGCTGGTTTCGATGTAGACCGTTGATGCCGGCTTCATGATCTCACGTCACCGATTCGTTCATCGCGTTCACGTCAAGCGGTCTGCTTGCGTTCCGCGCTCACCCGCCGGCGCTTACGATACCACCGGCGCCGGTCGGGTGCCGCGCGTTGTTGGGCTGTTCGGTCCGGGTGTAGAATTTCCTCATGACCCCTCGGGCGCAAGAACTTCTTCGAGAAGCGTTGACGCTGCCGATTGACCAACGCGCCGATGTCGCAGCCGAACTCCTGGCCAGTCTTGACGCTGATGCCGAGGACCCGGCGGCGGTCGAGGCCGCCTGGGCCGCCGAAGTCGAGCGATGAGCACGCCGAGTGATGGACGGCGAGTCCGACGGCATTCCGTGGGAAGACGTCCGTGCCCGCGCCGAAGCTGAACTACCTCGACACGCCTGTCGCACTCCGAGTGCTCGCCATTGCCCATGATCGGCGGAAGCCAGGCTACTGGAAGATTCGTCTCCGGTAGTCGGCAAGTCGCGGTAGTCGATGTCCTGTCTACGTTCCGCTTCTTGTCGACGGTCGCCAATGGTGCCAAGAAGTCGCTTCAAGACAGCCCCGTATGGTGGAGGCCATCGGTACCCGGTGTTCGGCTGGCTTCGAGGCGACGATTCGAGGCCGTTCCAACAGGACCAGAGTGGGTAGCCAGAATCGTGCGCGTGGCTGTTCTTGCCAGTAACATAGTCGTACTGGCGACTATGAAGATCGCGACCTGGAATGTGAACGGCATCCGCGCCCGGCAGGCGCAGGTGCAGGAGTGGATTGAGCGCGAGCAGCCGGATGTCGTCTGTCTGCAGGAACTGAAGGCGGCCCGCGAGCAGATTCCTCAGGCGCTCCTGCAACTCGACGGCTACTGGGGCTACTGGCATGGCGCCGCCGCGTTCTCAGGCGTGGCCTTGCTCGTGCGGAAGGCCTGCTGCCCGAAACCGCCCGAATTCACCCATCCCGAATTCGATCACGAAACCCGCATCGTATCCGCCGATATCGGCCCGTTTGTCGTCTCGTCGATCTACGTCCCGAACGGCGGCAAGGACTTCGCCGCCAAGATCCGCTTCCTCGAAGCGATGGCCGCGCATACGGCCCGGCACGAGGCTGACGGCCGGCCGGTCGTGCTGTGCGGCGACATGAACGTGGCTCGCACCGACATGGACGTCCATCCAAAAGAACGCAGGCCTGACGCGATCGGCCAGTCGCCACAGGAGCGCGACCTGTTCGAACGCGTCATCCGTCACGGGCTGGTGGACCTCGGGCGCGCACTCGATCCCGACAACGCCGATCTGTTCACGTGGTGGCCGCCCTGGCGCAACATGCGGCAGCGGAACATCGGCTGGCGTCTGGACTACGTGCTCGCCAGCGAGAGCGTCGCCAGCCGCGCGACCTCGTGCCCGTCCTTCCGCGAGATCGGGACGAGCGACCACGCGCCCGTCGTCGCCACCATCGACGTTCGGTGACGCCACGGTTCGCGAAGCGGCAGGCGTAGAGGCGGAGGCGCCGCGGCGCAGTTCGCGAAGCGGCCCCTCGAACCAAGCCGATCAGCGTGAGTTCGCAAAACGCACCGTGACGGCCAGGACGGGCTGCGCGAAGAGCGCACACGTCAGGTCGGCGACGAGTCCGGGAAGGTGCGCTTTGCCGGCTTGCGTGAGCGGGGACGCGGAGCGAAACGCCACGGCACCTGAACGCCGGGGTGTTATCAGTACACGAACTCCCGGATGTCGTAGGTGGCGAATTTCGGTCCAGGCCCATCGAACCGAAGCCCGGCGCGAATGGCGTCGCGCTGCGCGCGCCTGTCTTCCGGTGAAAGCGGTCGAACGCCCTCGCGCTCGGCGATACGCGGGTATGCCGTGCCCGCGATCTCAACCACGTCGCTGAAGTAGATCAAGTCTCCATCGCCCAACTGCATCCGGTTGACGGCCGCAATCGTATCCGCCACGTGGCGGGCCGAGAATCGCTCCCCACCAAGTCCGGTCATCACGATGACGCCAACCTGCACTCCGGCTGCTTTGACGCGACGGGCGGTCTCGACAGCGTCGGCAGCGAGCCCTGGCTTCCTGATGAAGGCAAGCAGCGGATCGTGGCCAGACTCGAGACCGATGTACACCCGCCTCAGTCCCAGGTGGCTGAGCATCCGGTAGTCGCCCGCGGTCTTCTTCGTGCCGGTGAACCCGTCCACAAATGCGCACACCCCTCTGGGGATCGCATCCAGTTCCTCCACCAGCGTCTCGAAGATGGGCACGAGCGTCGCCATCGGCACAGCCAATGCGTTGGCCGCGCCGAGGAAGATGCCGCGCGATCGCAGGCTGATCGACGCGCCGAGATAGCGCCGCACCCGGTCGACGTGCGCGCGGAACTGGTCCGCCGATTTCACGCGGTAGCCGTCATGATAAAGATCGCAGAACGTGCAGGTGTTGAATGAACAGCCTTCCGTGGCCTGCACGACCAGCGACAGATACTGATCGGGCGGCAGGATCCCCACCGGGCGATACACATCCGCGAAACGCGCGGCGTCGATGCGCGCCTGCGCCGCACCGAACTGCGCGCACAACTGCAAATGGGACACGACCAGCTGAGCAACGACGGGCTCGACTGGTGCTGCCCATCGCCACGCCGGCGATAACACGGCCTCAACGGTCTTTCGCGCGAACGTGGCGGCCTCATCAACGACCGCGTCCGCTCCGGCTGGCGTCAACCGCGAGCGCGAACGAGACGCGCCGCTCCCCTGCTTCTCGAGCACGTCTCCGTTCAGCCCTCTGCGCCATGTCACGTCATCTCGATAGACGCAGTAGAGACGTCCGCCAAGATCCCACGACACGACGAGCGTGTCGTCGCGGCTCACCGCCAGCGAGTGTGGCTTGAGGCTGATGATGTAGGAAGACGTCGCGGTGGTGGCGCGCAGCACCATGATCGGGTCCAGTATAGATGGGTCTGGGGTCGGGACGAATTATCGACGCCGCGCTTCTTTCGATACAATTCTGTGGTTCGCGAAAAGTATCCAGACCGCCTTGTGTCTGTGGCAGACTGAACGCGCGAATTCACGGATGTTCAACAACGATGCACTACCAGACGATCTTTCTTGATGCCGGTGGAGTGCTGGTGTGCCCGAACTGGGACCGGGCATCCGAGATGCTCGGACGACACGGGGTGCGCGTCGATGCCGCCACGCTCGCGGCGGCCGAACCCGCCGTCAAGCGGCAGCTCGATGTGGCACACACGGTGCGCGCAACGACCGACGAGCAACGGGGGTTTCTGTATTTCGACCTGATTCTCAAGCGCGCCGGCATCAGCCCGACGGCGCAGAGCGACGCCGCGCTCGCCGAGTTGAAGGTGTTCCATGATCGCGAGAACACCTGGGACGCTCTGCCGATCGATGTCATCCCTGCTCTTCGGCGCCTGAAGGGCGCTGGGCTTCAAGTGGTCGTCGTGTCGAACACGAACGCGACACTCCGGCTGGCCCTCGCGCGACTGGGCGTCGATCCCCTCATCGACCTGGTGGTCGCATCCGAAGAGGAGGGCGTGGAAAAACCAGATCCGCGGCTGTTCCGCATCGCGCTCGATCGCGCCGGCGCAAACACGGAGACGACGATTCATTGCGGCGATCTCTACGAGATTGATATCGTCGGTGCCCGGGCAGCCGGGTTGCCCGCTGTGCTGCTCGATTCGACCGGCATGTACAATGACGTCGATTGCCCGTGCGTCGCATCGATGACGGAGCTGGCGAACGGGTTGCTGGCGGGACGATTTGATTGAAGAAGGCTTGAGGCGTGGCGGCGCCGGGCAATCTGCGGTGATTGCTCCACACCGTTCGGGCTGGCGAACGGATTCCGGAGCGGCCCCTCGAACCAAGCCGACAGCGTCAGTTCGCAAAACGTGCCGTGAGGGCCAAGACGGGCTGCGCGAAGAGCGCACACGTCAGGTCGGCGACCCGTCCCGGTAAGGCATGTTTTGCCGGCTTGCGTGAGCGGGGACGCGAAGGAACCGTCCGCCCGCAGAACGGGGTGAGGTAGATTACCGTTTCCCGAGATGATCTCGAGATGATCTGTTGTCACGTGGGGTGAGCGAATGAAACGCATCTGTGTCCTGGCAGTGTTGATGGTCGTGGTGGTGGCGGCTGTCGTGGGCGGGCAGGCGCAGCCGAGTGTACTTGCCAGCGTCCTGCTGAAGCCCGCGCGGGTGTTCGACGGCGTGTCGGCCCAGCCGCACGAAGGCTGGGTGGTACTGGTCACGGGAGACAGAATTGCCGCGGCCGGCGCCGCAGCCGACGTGAAGGCGCCCGCTGGCGCACAGGTCATTGATCTGGCCGGGATGACGCTGCTGCCGGGACTGATCGACGCGCACTCGCACATTTTTCTGCATCCGTACAACGAGACCCTCTGGAACGATCAGGTGATGAAGGAGACGCTGGCCTACCGCACGATTGCAGCGGTGCTGCACTGCGAAGCCACGCTGATGGCCGGCTTTACGGCGCTCCGCGATCTCGGCACGGAGGGCGCCGAATACGCAGACGTGTCGGTGCAAAAGGCCATCAACGAGGGACGCATTCCCGGCCCCCGATTGCAGGTCGCCACCAAGGCCATCGTCGCATCGGCCAGCTACGGCCCCGGCCCGAAGGGGTTTGCGACAAACCTCGAGATCCCGCAAGGGGCCGAACCAGTCTCCGGTGTCGATCAGATGTTGTGGGCCGTGCGCGATCAGATCGGCCACGGGGCCGACTGGGTCAAGTTCTACGCCGATTACCGCCGGGGGCCGGACGGATCGACGGTGCCGACACTGAATCCTGCCGAGATGCTGGCAGCCGTACAGGAGGCCCGTCGCGCGAAGCGCCCCGTCGCCGTGCACGCCGGCAGTGCCGAAGGCATGCGCGATGCGGTCATGGCCGGGGCCGACACGATCGAACATGGCTACGGCGGCACCGACGAGGTCTTCAAGTTGATGGCCGAAAAGGGCGTCGTCTACTACCCGACGCTGGCTGCGCAGGAAGCCTCATCCATCTACAACCAGGGGTACAAGCCCGGTGTGTCGAAGCCGACGGCCTCGATGGAAGAAGGACGCCGCGCGTTCCAGTCGGCTATCAAGCAAAACGTCATCATCGGCCTTGGCAGCGACGTCGGCGTGTTTGCACACGGCACGAACTGGCGCGAACTCGAGTTGATGGTGGAGTACGGCATGACGCCCGCACAGGCGCTCATCGCGGCGACATCCATCAACGCGAAGGCGATGAACTGGGCGGACCGGATCGGCCAGGTGAAGACGGGCCTGCTCGCCGATCTCGTGGCGTTTGCGGGCGACCCGACCAAGGACATCAAGGTCTGCCGAACAGCGACGTTCGTCATGAAGGGCGGAAAGGTCTACCGGCGGCCATAGATGCGGATACGGCGGGCGCGATGAATCGCGCCCCTACTTGACGACGATCCGCGCCCAGTCCCAGCCTTCAAGCCCCTTCGCGTTGACGGCCTTCACTGACACGATCGTTCCTGGCTCGATGGCGGAAAGTACCGCCTCGGGCTTCAGGACGGTCACCCGGTTCCTGAACGGCGCCTGCGCCGGACCGTACGCCACGACGTAACTTCGGACGCTCTTCTCGGGGCTGGGCGTCCACGTCAGTCTCGCCGACTTGCCCTGATAGCTCGCCACCTTCAGCCCCATCAGCCGGGACGGGCTCGAGGCCAGCAGCATGACGCTCGCAATGGTGGTTCGGCTGGTCTCGGTCACCAGATCGTGATTGACCGTCTCGAGCAAGTCGGTCGGCTGGTGGTAGTGCGGATTGCCCAGGACCGGGTACGACCCGATCCCGCCAACGATGTCCCCGTACGCCTCATAGTACGCGGCGGCGTCGGTCGACTTGAAGTACAGCGAGTCATACGTGATGAGCCGAGTGAAGAATGATGCCCCGTGCTGCACGTCCCGGATGCCGGGGTTCGAGTACCGAATCGTGTTGTCGAGACGGTGATCGTTGGACCAGCCGATCATGTCGTTGTTGAGCGCTCCGACGATCTTCCACCCCGCCGCCTTCGCCCGCCGCACGAACTCCCGGCTCCCGAGCAACCCCGCTTCTTCGCCGGTAAACGACGCGAACACGATGGTCGCCGGCATCGGCCGCTTGGCCAGCACTCTGGCCGCCTCGACCAGCGCCGCTGTCGCCGAACTGTCGTCGTCTCCGCCCGGACTCACCGCGTTCGAATCGTAGTGGCTGCTGACCACGTAGATGAGTTCGGGGCTCTCGGTCCCCTTGAGCGTGGCAATGATGTTGGCGGACTTGCCGTCGAGCGCGCCCCTGGGCTCGAACCACTGGTGCTCGGGCTCGTATCCGAATGAACGGTACAGATTGAAGAGGTACTCACCGGCAAGCCGATTGCCGGGCTTTGAGATGTGCTTGGAATCGAATTCGAACAGTTTCTTCTCGTAGGTGTCGATGCGATTGATCGACACGTCGGCCAGCGTCTGCCTGACCGCGGCGGCGATCGGCGCGAACATCCGCTGCCCAGCGGCGCGGAGCGTCTTTTCCGCGGCGAGGTTCGCATCCAGTCGGGCGACAACGTCGGCGTTGGTGACCTTGCGATCGAGCGGCACGAGGTAGATGCCCCGCTCGGGCGAGACCGTGTCGCCGTCGCGCTCGGCACTGACGAGAATCTGCCGGCCATCGGGGCTGACCACCCACGCGTACTCGGGGGCGATCGTGCGAATTGTGTTGTTGTGGAACAGCCTCACGCGCGCGCCGGTCGTGAGGTCGTAGAGCGAGGAGCGCAGGTGGCGGCCCTCACCGGTCGCGGCCAGCACAACATTGCTGGTCACGAAACGCGGCAGCGTATCGTGCTGGATTTCGCGCGTCACGCGGGTTTCGTTCGAACCATCGCGGTTCCAGACGTAGATCTCCCAGTCGTCCTTCGGCATCACCTGCAAAGCCACACGGCTGCCATCTGGCGCCAGCGCCGGATTGGCCAGCCGGTCGCGCGTCTTCTTGATGGACCTGGCTTCCCCGCCAACAAGCCCCACCATCAACGCGGTCTCCTCGCCCGCGCGCACCAGGTAAGCCCAAGTCGATCCGTCGGCCGAAATGGCGAGCCCGGTACCGTTGATCGTTGTCGTGGCCCCGGTCTTCGTGTCGACCAGCGCGAAACTCGTCGCGCCCTGTCCACCGCGACCGCCGCCTCCCGCGCCACTGCCGGCAGCCTGGGCAGCGCCGGCGGTTTCGGTTCCCCCAGCACCCGCGGCGCCTCGGCCACCGGCACCGGCGCGCCCGGTCGCTGGTGCCGTGTTGCCAGGTTGGGCGGCCGGACGAGCGAACGGGTTTGTCCGCACGGGCAGGTACACGATCGACGTGCTCTTCGGAAGAACCTGGACGCTCTGCTTGTACCCGGGTTCGCTGGTGATCGCTTTCGGCTGCCCGCACGTTGCGGGCATCGCGTACACATCGTTGCGCGACGGGTCGTCTTCGCGCGCCCCGAGAAAATAGATCGTCTGGCCGTCAGGGCTGAAGACTGGCGCCTGCTTCAACAGCCCGTCGGTTGGACACGCTTGAAGGACACCGGTCTGAGGATCCGCGACGACGATGTCCACGAACTTCGTCTGGAGGAAGTTCACCAACTGCTGCCCGCCTCCGCGGCCCCCGCCCTGTCCAGCCGCCTGGCCGGCGGCCACAACGGCCGCCGACAGCTCATCTGACGGGCGCGGCCGGAGGTAGACAATCCGTCCAGTCACTGAGGCGAACGACAAGGCGTAGCCACCGATGTCGGCAATAGTCTTTGCGTCTGCCGATGCCTCGACAATTCTCGTCTTGCGCGCTGGGCCGGCGCCCGTTTCATACGCGACCATCTGTCCGTCCGGGCTGAAGCGCGGATTGGATCCGTCCGTCGTGATCTCGATCGTCTTGTAGAGTTCGCCGGTCTGCAGGGCGATCGGCTCGAGAAAGGCAGCGCCTCCCGGACCCGTCAGCAGGCTCTTGTAGGCGGTGAGGGCCGAGACGTAATCGCCCCGGTCCCACGCGTCATTAGCGGAATCGAGCGATGGCTTGACTGGCTGCTGGGCGATGGCGACCGCCACCATTCCGGCGAACAGAACTATGGCGCAGAGGGCGCGTTTCATCGACATGGAGTCCTCGTCTTGTTTGGGCGGGCACAGGGGCCCGCTCCTGCGGAACTTCTCTGCTGGCGTAGGGGCAACCCCCCGTGGTTGCCCAACCCTGTCAACGACCCGTCCTCCGGGCAACGCGCGCCCAGGTGTCCTTGAGCGTGACCGTTCGGTTGAACACGAGATTCCCGGGTGTCGAGTCGGGATCCACGGCGAAATATCCCAGCCGCTCGAACTGATACCGATCGCCGGCGCTGGCCGAGGCGAGCGTCGGCTCCACCGGACATCGCAGCACTTCCAGTGACGTCGGATTGAGCGAAGTCCGCCAGTCGCCGCCGTCGGCCTCATCGCCCGGTGTCGGGTTGTTGAACAGCCGATCGTACAGCCGGACCTCGGCGACGATCGCGTGCGCGGCCGACACCCAGTGAATCGTGGCTTTGGGTTTACGGCCATCGGGCGCGTTGCCGTCGCGCGTGGCAGGATCGTACGTGCAGTGAAGCGCGGTCACCTCACCGGCGGCGTTCTTCTCGACGCGGTCGCACGTCACAAAGTACGTGCCCCGCAGCCGCACTTCACGGCCGGGCGCCAGCCGGAAGAACTTCTTCGGCGGCTCCTCCATGAAGTCGTCGCGCTCGATATAGAGTTCGCGCGAGAACGGCACCTGGCGGATTCCGGCGCTGGCGTCTTCCTGATTGACCGGAATGGCGATCTGATCGACCTGGTCCTCGGGGAAGTTGTCGATGACGACCTTGAGCGGCCGCAGCACCGCCATCGCGCGGGGCGCGCGCTTGTTGAGATCGTCACGCACGGCGTCTTCGAGCAGCGCCACGTCGACGAGATTCTCGCGCTTGGCGACGCCGATGCGGGCGGCGAATTCCCGCATGGCCTCTGGCGTGTAGCCCCGCCGTCGGATCCCGCTCAGTGTCGGCATCCGAGGGTCGTCCCATCCCTGCACGACACCCTCCTCCACCAGCGTCAGCAGGCGTCGCTTGCTCATCACGGTATAGGTGAGATTGAGTCTCGCGAACTCGATCTGGCGAGGCCGGCTCGGCACGCTGCAGTTCGCGATGCACCAGTCGTAGAGCGGGCGATGATCCTCGAACTCCAGCGTGCAGAGCGAGTGGGTGATCCCTTCGATGGCATCCGACAACGCGTGCGCGAAGTCGTACATCGGGTAGATGCACCAGTCGTCGCCGGTGCGGTGGTGCGTGGCGCGCCGGATCCTGTAAAGCGCGGGATCGCGCAAATTGATGTTGGGCGAGGCCATGTCGATCTTCGCACGCAGCGTGTAGACCCCGTCCGCAAATTCCCCGGCCCGCATGCGGCGAAACAGCTCCAGATTCTCGGCAATCGGTCGGTTGCGATGTGGAGACTCGCGCCCGGGCTCGGTCAGGGTGCCACGATGCTCCCGGACTTCGTCTGGTGTGAGATAGTCGACGTAGGCCAGCCCCTTGCCGATCAGTTCGACCGCCCACTGGTAGAGCTGCTCGAAGTGGTCGGACGCGTAGTACTCGCGATCCTCCCAGTCGAAGCCGAGCCACCGCACGTCCTGCTTGATTGCGTCGACGTACTCGACGTCTTCCTTGGCCGGATTTGTATCGTCAAAACGCAGATTGCAGGCGCCGCCGAATTCCTGCGCCACGCCGAAATTCAGACAGATCGACTTGGCGTGGCCGATGTGCAGATAGCCGTTGGGTTCGGGGGGGAAGCGGGTTCGGACGCGACTGTTGTTCCGCCCGGCCGCCAGATCGTCGGCGACGATGGCGCGGATAAAATCGACTGGGCCCTCGGTCGTCATCCCGTGATTGTACTGCGGGCGGGGCGGCGGGGGGTGGCTGGACGCTTCGCGAAGCACCCGGTCACCTGAGCGACGCCCCCCTCCCCGCTCACGCGTCCGTTGGACTGTCTCAGTTGCGTTCGACGGCGTCGATGATGCCGACGATGACAGAACGGATGGGGGCGTCTTTGGAGACGACCACCTGGCGGGCACCGTTGCCTTCGTCGAGCACCAGCACGCGTTCGCCTGGGCCGGCGCCAACCGTGTCGATGGCGATCAGGCAATCCGGCAACGCGGCACCGGCCGGATCGGTGCGCTCGACCAGGAGGATCTTCTTGCCGTCGTAGAACGGATGATTGATGGTCGAGGTAATGTCGCCGATGACGCGGCCGAGGATCATGTCGCGCTCCCGGGCATCACGTGCAGGGAATCCACGATGCCCACAATCGCATGGTCAACAGGGACGAACCAGGGATCGAGCGCCAGCGCCGCCTCGCGGCCGCCCTCGTAATAGACCATCTCGTCAGGCCCCGCCATGCGCGTCGCGTCGGCAGCGACCACCGGCGCGCCCTTCGGCGCGCCTCGCTTGTCGAGCGGCTGGACAATAAGCATCGGCACGCCGGCGAGCCCGTCGTATGTAACCGACGACACCACCGTGCCAATCACTCGCCCTAGGAGCATGTCGTCTCCAGCCTGACTCCGTCCGGGCACGGCATGCCGTGCCCCTACGCTTTTCGGGCGGGCACAGGCGCCCGCCCCTACGCGCTGCTTCTTCTCTACGACGCCGTCTCGCCTTCGAGATCCAGCTTCGTCTGCGATCCGAACCAGGTGCTGGTCTCGATCTGCCTGACCAGCGCCTCGTGCGGCGACGAAATGATGCGGTGGCGCAACTGGCTTCCGGCCTCGCCCAGATACCTGGCTGCCAGGTCGATGGCCGCTTCGATGTCCGGCAGCGAGCCCTGGTAGATGCTGATGCCCTTCCCGGAGAGTCCGGTATCGGCCAGCCGGATCTCGAGCAGGTCGACCGGCGTGCCCTTGAGCGCGGCTTCGGCCGCGCGGACGTTGGTGGCCACGGTGTCGGTTTCGATGATCGCCAGCGCTCCGGTGGCGCCCGGCTTCTTCCACCCCAGCATGGCTTCGTAGACCCGCGGGTGGATGTCGGCGAGCAGCAGGTGATCGATCACGCTCGGCCCGCCGTGGAACAGTCCTTCTCGAAGCGACTCCTCCACCGACGCGGTCGTGCCGCCCACCAGCGTCAAGTACCGGCCGTGGCTGACGGTTCCGCACTTGATGAAGGCAATCGGCGCGACTTTCAACATCGCATCGGTCGCGAACATCCCGGTTGGGATGTCGCTGAACTCGACAATGGCAATCGCTGGGTGTTTCTTCATCACGTGATCCTGAAGTGATCGACCAGCACGCACCGGCGCGATCGCGAGAACGATCGCGGCCCGGTGAGCCCTTCGCCGGTCGGACTCGCAATGGTGAACGAGCAGTACCCTTCGCCATCGAGGCCAAGGCCCGCCTGCGATCGGCCGTTCTTGACGAAGATGCTGCAGTCGCACGCCCTGGCCATGCGGCTCAGACGGTCGAGATGCGTCGAGTGCATCACCGCGGTATGCCGGTTTCCGCCTTCCATGTCGATCGCCATCGTGATCGCGCGATCGGCGTCCGGCACCCGGCACACCGGCAGGATTGGCATCATCTGCTCGCTCCAGAGCAGCGGGTGGTCTTCGCCCACCTCGACAATGCCGAGCCGGGTGGACTCGGGGACGTTCATCCCGAGGCGCGACAGAATCACGGAGGCGTTCCTGCCGATCAGATCGTGATTCATCGATCCGTGACCGCGCGGCCCAGGATTCTTCTCGAAAATGAGGTTCTCGAGCGCCGCAAGGCGGCTGCGCTCGATGACGACCGCGCCGGCGGCCTGCATCTGGGTGATAAGCGCATCGGCGACGCGGTCGACGACCAACACTTCCTTCTCGTCGACACAGATGATGTTGTTGTCGGTCGACGCGCCGAGCACGATGTCGCGCCCGGCCTTCTCGAGGTGCGCGGTCTCATCCACCACAACCGGCGGGTTGCCCGGACCCGCGCAGATGGCCCGCTTGCCGCTCGCCATCGCGGCTTTCACCACGGCCCCGCCGCCGGTGACGACCAGCAGCCGGATCAGGGGGTGACGCATCATCTCCTGGGCCGTTTCGATCGAGGGATTCGACAGGCAGGTAACCACATTGGGCGGCCCGCCCCCCCGCGTGATGGCCTCGTTCAGAAGCGCCACCGTCTCGATCGAGCACCGCTTGGCCAGCGGGTGCACCGAGAACACGACGCTGTTGCCGGCGGCCAGCATGCCAATCGCGTTGCAGATGATCGTGGAGGTGGGATTGGTGGAGGGCGTGATGGCGCCGATCACGCCGAATGGCGCCGGCTCCACCAGCGTCAGGCCGTGATCGCCGGTGACGGCGCCCGCCGCGAGATCTTCGATCCCTGGTGTGCGCTCGGTCACCAGGCGGTTCTTGACGATCTTGTCCTCGTACCGCCCGAGGCCGGTCTCCTCATGAGCGGATCGCGCCAGGAATCCGGCATTCGCCCTCATCGTCTCGCGGATAGCGGCGATGATGGCGGCCCGCGTCGCCAGCGGCAGCGCGGCAAACAGGAGCTGCGCCGCTCGTGCGGCGCGCGCGGCCTCGTCGACGGTCGCAAAGATGCCAAGTCTCGCCGCAGTTCGCTCAGCGAGCGAAGGCGAGACTTGTTCCGCCGTAGCTCGCGAAGCGAGCGAAGGCGAAAGACCCGCGGCGATCGTCTGCGCGATCGTCTCGATGTCCTGGTCGCTCAGTCGTGTCATGGCGTCACGCGGCATCTTTCACTACTTCTTGTACTTCGTCTCGCGGCCGATGTCCCAGGTGTCGACGATGGCCATGACGACCGCATCGACAGGCCGATTGTTGGTCGCCTGGGTCTGGCGCGCGGAACTGCCCGAAGCGACCAGGACGTACTCGCCCGGGCCAGCGCCGACCGCATCGGCCGCCACCAGGAATCCGCCCGTCTCCTGGCCTTCGGTGTCGACCTGGCGAACGAGCAGCATCTTCAGGCCTTCGAGTGTCTGCTCTTTGCGCGTCGCGACGACGGTGCCTACGACCTTGCACAGTTGCATGTCGGCCTCAACCTCTGATGGGGAGGAAGCGGGGTCGGGACACGACCCCAATTCCTCATGTTGGGTCCGCGCCGAAAACCTACTCTTTGGCCTGGTCGGCGCGTCCGAGCGGCATCACGACATCCACGTTGACGTGGGGCCGAGCGATCACATGGACCGTCACCACCTCGCCCACGCGGCCGGCAGCAACCTGCCCGGCGTCAACGGCGGCCTTGACCGCCGCCACGTCGCCGCGCACGATGACGGAGACGTACCCGCCGCCGGTCTTCTCGTAGGAGACCAGTTCCACCTTCGCAGCCTTCACCGCTGCGTCGGCCGCTTCCACCACCGCCGGGAACGACCGGCACTCGATCATGCCAAGGGCCTCTGTCATTGCTGTGCTCCACGAAATCGGGATCCGGGATCCGCGATCCCCGATCCGGGTTACCTGCCACTGCCTGTCTTTCGCCAGGGCGTAATAAATCACGCCCCTACGCTTGCCTTCTTGCTTCTTACTTCTTACTTCTTGCCACTCGCTTCCTGCCCGCCTCTCCCACTCACGCTCTCGATGGCCTTCTCCGCGGCGCGGTACGCGACGTCGATATCGCGTTCTTCGCCGCCCAGGTAAACGCGTCCGAAGCTGCCAAACGCCCGCACTTCGAGGATGTTGATCGCCGCGGCCTTTTCCGCTTCGTTGGCCGCCAGCGCGGCGTACCCGGCCGGTGCCACCTCCATCACGTACAGCGACTGACCAGGGGTGATCATGTCGCCATGTCTCGTGCGGTTGATGAGTTGCGTGTGGTACGGCGAAATGTTGCGAATCACCTGGCTGGAGAAGATCTCCGGCTTGGTTCGATCCTCTTCCTTCAACCCCAGCATCTCGAGAATGGCGCGCCCGGCGGCCCGGACGTCGGCCTGCGATGTCGAATGCAGTTCGAGCATGCCGTACAGCCGCTCGATGATCAGCATCCCGGGCTTGACGTCGGTCGCCTTCAGCGCCACGTCGGTCACCCGCATGATGTCCATGCCCGGCGCAATCTCCACGAACAGCGACGCCTCGCCGGGCGTGGGCAGGAAGCCCTGCGCGACGGTGCCCAGGAACGAGGCATACTGCGGCTGCAGGCTGTCGAGAAACACGTAGCAGCGAAGTTCGGCCATCGGGTTACCCCTTGCGCGCCGCGCGCGCCTGCGCCTCTTCGACAATCTTGACGCTGGCGCTCGCTCCGATTCGTGTCGCGCCAGCCGTAATCATCTTCACCGCGTCGTCGTACGTGCGGATGCCACCCGCGGCCTTTACGCCGAGCTTCTTCGGCGCGACCGTCTGTGCCATCAGGCGGACGTCCTCGGCCGTCGCACCACCGCTCGAGAAGCCGGTGGAGGTCTTCACGTAGTCGGCCCCGGCCTTCATGCTCAACTCACACGCGCGGATCTTCTCGTCGTCTGTCAGCAGCGCCGTCTCGAAGATCACCTTGCTGAGCGCGCGCCCGTCCTTGCAGGACTCGACGACGGCGCGGATGTCACGCAGCACCAGTCCCTCATCCCGGCTCTTGAGCGCCCCGATGTTGATCACCATGTCGATTTCGCCGGCGCCCTCTCGAATCGCGCGACGCGCCTCGAGCGCCTTGCTCTCCGGCGGCTGCGCGCCCAGCGGGAAGCCCACCACGCAGCACACCTTCACCTGGGTGCCGCGCAGCAGGGCTTTCGCCTGCCGTACGTAGGTCGGGTTGACGCAGACCGAGTAGAAACCGAATCGCCTGGCCTCGTCGCACAGTCTCTCGACATCCGCCTTCGTGGCCTCGGGCTTGAGCAACGTGTGATCGATCATCCTGGCCAGCGCGTCGGGCGCGATTGCGGGGCCGGCGTCCCTGGCGGGCTGATCCTGTGCGATCAACTGCCGCACCCGTTCCGCGATGCGCTGGATATCGTCCGACGACAAATCCACGTGGCCTCCTGTTGCCCCCGCCATGAGGGCTTTACGCTCGATGGCGCCAATCATCTCAACACGATTCCGGTGACGCTTGGCTGTGCAGAGCGTCCTGAGAAACACGTCCACGATGCCGCGGGCCTGCTCGACGTTGACCTGGCCGGCGCCGAGCGTCAGGACGTTCGCGTCATTATGCTCCCGGCTGTTCCTGGCCAGCGTTTCGTTGTAGCAGGCCGCAGCCCGCACCCCGGGCACTTTGTTCGCGGTGATGGCCGATCCGATGCCCGCGCCATCCACCATGATGCCGACGTCGGATTGACCCGACGCGACCGCCCTGGCCACGGCCTCGGCGAAGACCGGATAGTCGACCGCCTCGGCGCTCGAGGTGCCGCAATCCTGTATCTGGTGTCCCTCCGACTGCAGGTACGCCACCAGTTGTTGTTTCAGGTCGAACCCGCCGTGATCAGCGCCCACGGCGACGCGCACAGATCGATTCATGCCTCGTTCATATGTCGGCCGATCAGCGTCTCCAGAATAGCGCACGGGCGCAGTAATTCGCGCCTGTATACTGCTGGTGATCCGATCCGCGTCTCACGCTCCACGGTTGGGAGGACGTCATGTTTGAAGCGGCCGAACTCGGTCGAAAAGTCTCCAAGGACGAGTACAAGGCCCGGGAAATCACGCTGCGCGAGGACCTGCTCGCGGCCCAGAATGCCCTTCGCGCCGACGGATCGTGCTCCGCGCTCATCGTCTTTGGCGGGGTCGACGGCGCTGGAAAAGGCGAAACGGTCAACCTCCTGAACACCTGGATGGACCCCCGCTGGATCGTGACCACCGCGTTTGGCGACCCGTCGGACGAAGAGCGGGAGCGCCCGGAGTACTGGCGGTACTGGCGCGCCATGCCTCCCCGCGGACGCATCGGCATGTTTCTCAGCAGCTGGTACTCGCGCCCCATCCTCGACCGCGTTCACGGCCGTATCGATCGCAACGGGTTCGAGGAGCGCCTCAACCGCATTGTCGAGTTCGAGCAGATGCTGGCCGATGATGGCGCGCTCATCCTGAAGTTCTGGATGCACCTTGGCAAGGACGCACAGCAGAAGCGGCTGAGGGCGCTCGAGAAGGATCCGCTGACGCGGTGGCGGGTGTCGAAGCTCGACTGGAAACACTGGCGGATGTACGACAAGTTCGTCGGCGCCGCCGAACGGACGATTCGCCAGACCAGCCGCGGCGAAGCGCCGTGGCTGATTGTCGAAGGGGCCGATTCGCGGTACCGAAGCCTGACGGTGGGCACCGCCATTCGCGATGCGATTCGGCGCCACCTCCAGGAGCGGGGGGACGCGAAGGCCGCCATCGCGACCCCTGCCCGGCCGGCACCCGACGCCAGAAAGCGGGGCGCGACGAGCAGCCGGAGCGCGACGTCGATCCTGTCGAGTCTGGACATGACACGCGCGGTTGCCAGGGACAAGGCCAGCCGGGAGCTGGAGCGAAACCAGGGCAGGCTCAATGTTCTGCAGCGGAAGGCCAGCGCCAAGGGGTTGTCAACCATCCTCGTGTTCGAAGGGTGGGATGCCGCCGGGAAGGGCGGGGCGATCCGGCGCGTGACCGACGCGCTCGAGGCGCGGCAGTACCAGGTGATCCCGATTGCCGCGCCGACCGACGAGGAGCGCGCGCATCACTACCTGTGGCGGTTCTGGCGTCATCTGCCTCGGTCGGGACGCCTCACCGTCTTCGATCGCAGTTGGTACGGCAGAGTGCTGGTCGAGCGGGTCGAGGGATTCGCGACCGAGAGGGAGTGGATGCGCGCCTACGCGGAGATCAATCAATTCGAGAACCAGCTCCTGCACCACGGCATCGTGCTTCTCAAGTACTGGCTGCATATCACCGAGGACGAACAGCTCCGCCGGTTCAAGGAACGCGAGAAGACACCCTACAAGACCTGGAAGATCACCGAGGAGGACTGGCGGAACCGGACGAAATGGCAGCCGTATGAGATGGCGGTCAACGACACGATCGAACACACCAGCACGCATGAGGCCCCGTGGACGCTCGTCGAAAGCAACGACAAGAACTACGCCCGGCTGAAGGTGATCAAGACGCTGTGTGCGCGACTCGACAAGGCGATGTCGTGAAGACGCCCGCGGGAAGGCTGGCCGGCGTCGCGCTGGCCTTGGCGCTCGTGCTGTCCACAACGCCTCGGGCGGCGCAGCAGGTGCCGGCCGCGGCTCAGGCCGTTCAGAGCCAAGTCGTTGCGCCGGCACCCGAACAGCCCCGGCCGCCGTTTGGAGAGTGGCTGGCCGCGCTGAGGCAGGAGGCCCTCGCGCGAGGCATCACGGCAAAGACCGTCGAGTCAGCGCTCGCCAATGTCGAACCACTGGCGGTCATCGTTGAACGCGACAGAACACAGGCCGAGCTGACGCTCACGTTCAATCAATACCTGAAGCGCCGGTTGACCGCAGCGTTTGTCAAGACCGGCCGCAAAATGGCGCGCACGCACGCGGGGCTGTTGCGCCAGGTCGCGGCGAAGTACGGCGTCGGCGCCGGCACGCTGGTCGCCATCTGGGGTATGGAGTCGAATTACGGCCGCTTCTCGGGGACGTGGCCAACCATCGCCGCGCTGGCCACGCTCGCCTACGATCCGCATCGCCCCGGCCTCTTCCGGAACGAATTGTTCGCGGCGCTGGAGATTCTCGATCGGCAGGACATCCGGCTCGACATCCTCAAGGGCTCCTGGGCTGGCGCGATGGGCCAGCCGCAGTTCATGCCATCGAGTTACCTTCGCTATGCGGTGGATTTCGATGAAGATGGCCAGCGCAATATCTGGTCCTCCACGGGTGACGTGTTCGCCTCCATCGCCAACTTCTTGAAGGAGCACGGGTGGACGCCTGGCGTGCGTTGGGGCCGGGAGGTCAAGGTCGACGAGGCCGCGGCGACGCGAGTGGCGGAAATGGTGCTGCTCCGTGTGACGGGTTCGTGCCAGGCCATCAGGCAGATGACCGAGTCGAAGCCGATCCGAGAGTGGCGAACGCTCGGCGTCAGGCAAATCAACGGGGCACCTCTGCCTGGCACGACGCTTGAGGCGTCGCTGGTGCGCGTCGATTCGCGCACGTTCCTTGTCTACAGCAACTACGAGGCGCTGCTCGGCTACAATTGCGCCCACGCCTACGCGCTCGGCGTGGGGGTGCTCGCGGACCGCATCGGCGGCGGCAACTAACGGCGAATCAGGCACCGGCCGAATGTCTACCCGTGCGTGTGCCTGCCGGGCAGGCCGAAACGGGTGTCGGTCTCGCCCTCGAAATCGAATTCGATCATGACGGCCGGCTCGTCACCGACAACCCAGCCTTCGTGACCGGGCTCGATGACAAACACCGCAGGTGCGGCAAAATCCGCCTCGCATCCGTCCTCGTATCGGATCTGCACCCGGCCGCGCGCGATAAACCCCACGTGCGCGTGCATGCAGTGGTCCGTGCCGGTGATTGGCTTCATGTGGGTGTCCCACCGGAACCCCACCGGGTACACGGCGCGCTTGACGCGGCCGATGCCGGCTTTCGCGATGTCAAGTTGCACGCCCGCGATGACCCGGTGATTGGTGCCCGTCATCGGAGCGAGGAGAGGATCGGTGACGCTCATGCTGCCATCCTTTCTATGGAGAATCCGAACTCTATCAGGAATCACGCTCCCGACAGCCGGTCGCCGCGAATGGCGCGTACCGGGCACAGCGCTTCCACCAGGCCGTCGCGGCCCTCGGCACGCCGCCGCTCCTGCTCGACCGCGATCTCGACTGCCGCCACATCAGGTGGGGTTGGCTGAAGCCGTTCCTGTGGCATGATCCATCCGATGGACACGTCATTTGACCTGGCGCGCTACCTCAGGCGGATTGGCGTCGCCGCCGACCCGCGACCGGACGTGCCCACGCTGGGCGTGCTGCACCGCGCCCACCTCACTGGGATTCCATTCGAGAACCTGGACATCCAGATGGGAAAGACGATCTCCCTGGATGCCAATGACCTGCAGGAGAAGATGGTCCGGCAGCGGCGCGGCGGCTATTGCTTCGAGCAGAACACCCTCCTCGTGCACGCCCTTCGCGCCGTCGGGTTCGAATGCCACACGTGCGAAGCGCGGGTTCGGCAGAATGCGTCTGGGGTTCTGCGGGCGCGCACCCATATGGTCCTGAAGGTGGTGTGCGCGGGCCGGACGTGGCTGGCCGACGTCGGTTTTGGCAGCGACGGCATCATTGATCCGGTGGCCATCGACGGCAGCTCGTCCGAACAGTACGGGCGCGTGTACCGGATCGTCAACGAAGATCGGACGTGGGTGCTGCAGGTCGAGCGGTCAGGCGATTGGGACGACCTTTACGCGATTCTTCCTGTGCCGGTGTTCCCGGTCGACTTCGTGGTGGCCAACTGGTTTACGAGCACGCATCCAGAAAGCCGGTTTGTCGAGACGCTGATGGCACAGCGGACGGCGCTGGATGCCCGTTACGTCCTGCACAATCTCGTTTTTTCCGTGCATCGAGGCGATCAGGTGGAACGCCGCGAGATCTCCCGGGCGGAGCTGGTTCCACTGTTGCACGACGTGTTCGCGATCGACGTGCCCGAAGACGCAAGATTCCTGGCCCTGGACGGCGTGTAGGGGCGCAATTGATTGCGCCCCTGACGCGGCCTCGCCATTTGCTCGGGCGCGATGAATCGCGCCCCTACATCACGTCCCCCATCATCCGGCCCGCCAGTTCCTTGACGAGCTTGGCCGCGAGCGTCGCCGTTATGCCGGATGGATCGCAGCCTGGATTGAGTTCCACGACATCGGCTCCCGCGAGCGGCAGCGGCAGGCGCTGGATCAGATCGAGACACTCGCGGACGGTCAGGCCGCCAGGCTCGCGATGCGCCACGCCTGGAGCGAATGCCGGGTCGATCCCGTCAAGATCGATTGATGCATAAATGGGGCCGCGCACCGTGGGCCTGACGCCCGCGGCCCAAGCCCGCATGTCGATCACGTCAACGCCGAACTTCGCGGCCTGATCGCGCTGGTGGCCGGTCATCGCGCGGATGCCGACCTGCACAAGCCGTGCGGCCAGCCCCTCCTCCATGATCCGCGCAAACGGGCACGCGTGAGAGTGACGGTCGCCTTCGAAGTGGTCGTACAGATCCGGATGCGCATCGATGTGGAGAATCGTGAGCCCGGGATGTCGAGGTCCGAGCGCACGCAGGATCGGATAGGTTACGGAGTGGTCTCCGCCCAGCGCGATCGGCACCTCGCCATTGTCGAGGATACGGCCGATGCCTGCCTCAATCAACGGCCAGGCTCCTGCGTTCGGCGGCAGGGCGAGATCGCCAGCGTCCGCGAGGCCTCCGGGCGCGGCGAGATCCTGCAGCGCCTCGGTCCACCAGTTGCCCGCGGGAGAGCGCAGAGCCGCGCGAATCGCGGGCGGTGCCCCGGCCGACCCGCGCAGGTGCGACGAACTGGCGTCGTAGGGAAGGCCGATGAGTACTGGTCGACGCCTCGCTGGCTCTGCGGTCATCGCCTCCCTCCTGCTGCAATATGGTCATCGCCCGCGATCACGATGCGGCGGCGGGGTTAACCGTCCACAGTTCTGTCTGTCATCTCGAGCGCCTGGTCGATGATAGCCAGTCCCTCATCAAGTTGCTGTTCCGAAATCACGAGCGGCGGGTTCGTGAAGAACGTGTTGACGCGGACGAAGGTGTAGAGCCCGTGCTCGCGGAAGAAGCGGCCTATCGCGATCATCTCGTCGGACGTGCCGCCGTACGGCGCCATCGGCTCGTACGTCCGCCGATTGCGCACCAGTTCCACCACTCCGAACAGGCCAATCGATCGCGTGGCGCCAACCGAGGGATGGAGTCGCTGCAGTTCCTGCAGGCCTGTGCGGAGTCTCTCGCCCATACGGGCGGCTCGGGCGATGAGGTTCTCTTCTTCGTACACCGCCAGCGTGGCCAGCGCGGCCGCACAGGCGAGCGGATGGCTGTTGTAGGTGAGGCCGCCAGGAAACGCCCGATCGGTAAACGCCTTCGCCACCCGCGGCCGCATCCCCACGGCACCCAGAGGCACGTACGCGGACGTGATCCCCTTCGCCATCGTCATGATGTCGGGCACGATGTCCCAATGGTCGACCGCGAACCACCGGCCGGTCCGGCCGAATCCGGACATCACCTCGTCGGCAACCAGAAGGATGCCGTGCCGGTCGCAGATCTCGCGGACTCCCTGCATGTAGCCATCCGGCGGGATCAGGATGCCATTGGTGCCGACGACCGGCTCCATCACGAACGCGGCAATGTTCTGGCCGCCTTCATACCGGATGACGTCTTCGAGTTCGCGCAGGCAGACGTCAACCGGCTCCGGTTCGGGCCGGGCCCACTTGTGAAAGTCTGGCGCGCGCACGATTCCGGGCAGGCCGGGCTCCGCCGCCCAGCGTCTGGGATCGCCAGTGAGCGCGATGGCGCCGGCGGTGCCGCCGTGGTACGACCGGTAACGGGCAAGGATCTTGTGGCGCCCCGTGACCACGCGCGCAATCCGGATGGCGTTTTCGTTTGCGTCCGCGCCGCCGTTGGTGAAGAAGAAGGTATCGATGTCACCAGGAGTGATCTCGGTCAGTTTCGCGCCGAGACGCGCCCGTGGCTCGGTCGCCATAAACGGGTTGGAGTAGGCGAGCGTGGCCGCCTGTTTCTGGATGGCGCGGACCACCTTCGGGTGCGAATGCCCGATGTTGGTGCACATCAACTGGCTGTTGAAGTCGAGAAACCGCTTGCCCTCAGGCGTCCAGAAGTACACGCCCTCCGCCCGGGCCACCGGGATCGGATCGACCTTCGATTGCGCCGACCACTCGTACATCGTGTGGCGCCGGCAGAGACGGACCATCTCTTCACCCGACATGAGTGCGGACATGGGCGCATTCTTGGACATCATGCAACTCCACTCTCGTCTTGCTTCTCGCGTGTCACTCCGTGCGTGCGGGAAAACGGCTCCTCCGCGTCCCCGCTCACACAAGCCGGCAAAACGCGCCTTTCGGGACTTGTCACCGACCTGGCGGTCGCGCTATTCGCGCAGCGCGTCTCGGCCCTATCGGCGGGTTTTGCGAACTGACGCTGTCGGCTTGGTTCGAGGGGCCGCTCCGGAATCCGTCCTCCCGCCCGCACTAGCTCCAGCCTCAGCGTTCTTCTCCGAATCCCGCTCTTTTTCACGTCAGCAACGGCGGGCCAGGGGTGCGCTTGATGAACTGGCCTCGACCGCTTCGGCCCGTGGACGTGCCGTGATCGACAATCACGTCTCCGCGCGAGATCACAACAGCCGGTGCGCCTGTCACGACGCGCCCCTCGTACGGGTTGTAGTCGACGCGCATGTGAAGCGTCGCCGCCGTGAGCGTCACCTGCAGGTCAGGATCCCACACGACCAGGTCGCCATCCGATCCGACAGCGATCGTTCCCTTTCGCGGCCACATCCCAAACATGCGGGCCGGGTTGGCGGCAACCAGCTCAACAAACCGATGCGCGTCGATGCGGCCCGTGCGCACGCCGCCGTCCCACAGCAGCATCAGCCGCGTCTCGATGCCCGGCACACCATTCGGAATCTTCGAGAAGTCATCCTTTCCGAGCGGCTTCTGGGCCGGATCGTCCATGCGGAACGGGCAATGGTCAGTCGATACAACCTGGAGCGTGTTCTGCCTCAGCCCTCTCCACAGCGCGTCCTGGTGCCCTTTGTCGCGCAGCGGCGGCGACATCACGAACTTGGCTCCCTCGAATCCTTCGCGCTCGTACTCGTCGTCCGACAGGAACAGATACTGCGGACAGGTCTCGGCATACGTCGGCAACCCGTTGTGCCGCGCCCGGCTGATGCTCTCGAGGGCCTCGGCCGACGACACGTGCACGATGTAGACGGGAGCGCCCGCCATCTCGGCCAGGGCGATCGCGCGGCCCGTCGCCTCGCCCTCGGTGGCCGGCGGCCGGGTGAGCGCATGGTACTTCGGCGCGGTCTCTCCCCGGCTCAGCGCGTCCTTCACGAGCGACTCAATGACGCCGCCGTTTTCAGCATGGATGCAAATCAGCCCGCCGTTGTCCCGCGTGCGCGACAGCGCCTTGAAGATCGTCGCGTCATCGACCATCAGCCGGCCCGGATATGCCATGAACAGCTTGAATGACGTGATGCCGTCGTGACGGGCGAGCCGGTCCATGTCGCTGGCCACCTGATCGGTCAGCTCGCGGACGGTCATGTGGAACCCGTAGTCGATGGTGGCCTTGCCTTCGGCCCGGCCCATCCACTTGTCGAGGGCGGGATACAGGCCCTCGCCTGGCTCCGGAGTGGCGAAATCGACGATGGTCGTCGTGCCGCCGTGCGCGGCCGCGATCGTGCCCGACTCGAAATCATCGGCCGAGGTGATCCCGCCAAACGGCATGTCGAGATGCGTGTGCGCGTCAATGCCGCCCGGCATGATCAGTTTGCCGGCCGCGTCGATGATGGTGTCGGCCTTGAGCGATATCGCGCGCCCGATATACGTGATGATGCCCCGGTCGATGTAGATATCGGCATCGTAGCGATCTGCGGCGGTGACAATCGTGCCGTTGGTGACGAGCGTCGTACTCATGATTCCTCTCGACGATTAGATGGCATTCAGCGCCTGCCGGAGATCGGCGATCACGTCGTCCGGATGCTCGATCCCGACCGAAATGCGCAGCATCGCCGGCGTGATGCCCATTTCCAGCAGACGTGCGGGCGGCACGTCAGAATGCGTCATCGTCGCCGGGTGCTCCATCAGCGTCTCGGTGCCGCCGAGGCTGACCGCGAGCTTGATCAACAGAAGGTGATTCAGCACGAGAAATGACTCGGCCTCGCCTCCATGGACTTCGAACGCGAAGGTCGATCCGGGCGACGAACACTGGCGCTGGTACAGCTCGTGCTGCGGATCGCCTGGAGCGAGAAAGCCAAGATAACTGACCGACTTTACCTTGGGATGGTCGGCCAGGAACTCGGCCACGTATCGCGCGTTCTTCATCGCGCTGGTCACCCGGAGCTTCATCGTCTCCAGGCTGCGCATGAGCAGCCAGCAGGTATTCGGGTCTGAGATCGTGCCGAGAATCGTGCGCATCCCGCGAACTGTGTTGATCAGGTCGGTCGAGCCGAGACACGCGCCGGCGATCAGATCGCTGTGGCCGCCCGCGTACTTGGTCAGGGAGTAGAGCACGAGGTCGGCGCCCAGCTCAATCGGGCGCTGCCACAGGGGCCCGAGGAACGTGTTGTCGATCGCCACGATCGGCCGGCGATCCTGCGAGGCCGCGAGCGAATCGGCCACACGGCGGCAGTGGGCGATGTCGACGAGGCCGTTGGTCGGGTTCGCCGGCGTCTCGGCGCAAATCATGGCCACCCGGCCCAGCTTGCGGGCAGCCTCGGCCGCCTGATCCAGGGTCGGCGTCATCGTGCCCGACCCGAACCACACGCGTGTGATACCGAACTGCGGGAGGATCCGGTCGACCAGGAACTCGGTGCCGCCGTACACCGGCTCGCTGCACAACAGCACATCGCCCGGCCTCAGGAAGCTCAACATCGTCGTCGAGATCGCGGCCATGCCGGACGAGAACACCAGGCCCGCCTCGGCCGCGTCCCAGAGCGTGAGCCGATCCTCGAGAATCTCGAGATCGGGGTTGTTGACGCGCGAGTAGATGAGCCCGGGCTCTTCGGTGGGCCGCTGCTCGCGAAGGCCGTACGCGAGTTCGAAAAAGGCCTTCCCGTCTTCGGCGGTCTTGAAGGCAAATGTCGATGTCTGGAAGATCGGGCACTTGACGGACCCTTCGGAAAACTCGGGGTCGTACCCGTAGCTCATCATGAGTGTTTCGGGCCGCAGTTGATGCCCCTGGATCTCGCGGTGGCGGTACTTCTTCTCTGCGTGAGCCATGACAGAACCCTCTTGAGCACTGCTGGTGGACGCGCGACACGGGAGACGTCACTCGCGGTCTGACCGGGGAGGGGCGCCCTGGTCTGGTCGCGGTGGGGGGCGAAGTACCTTATACCACTCGGCCGGGTAGAATACGCCGACGTCCCGGCCGCGACGTGACGCGCGCCCGGAAGAAGGAGAACGACATCATGCGACGCGCACTGCTGCTTCTGCTCGCAATCCTGGTGGCCGCGCTGAGCCTGCCGGTCACGGCCCAGAAGGGACAACTCGGGTACTACCGGTTCCCGGCCCTCTCGAACGACACGATCGTGTTCACGGCTGAAGGGGACTTGTGGCGCGTCAGCGCCACCGGAGGGATCGCGCAGCGGCTGACCTCGCACCCTGAAGAGGAGAGCCGGCCCGCCGTCTCGCCGGACGGCAAGACCGTGGCCTACTCGGCGTCATACGAGGGCCCCGTCGAGGTCTATACGCTGCCGCTCGACGGAGGGGTCCCGATCCGGCAGACGCATGACGCGAGCCGGGCGTCTGTGGTCGGATGGACGCCGGGAGGCGAGATCCTGTATGCGACGCGGCGGCAGTCGACCCTTCCGAATACCCAACTGATGCGTGTGGACCCGAGAACCGGCGCGCGCGCGATCGTTCCCCTCGCGCAGGCCAGCGACGGCGCGTACGATGCGACGGGAGCCACGCTCTACTTCACGCGCCTTCCCTTCCAGGGCAGCCACACTCGCCGGTACAAGGGCGGCACGGCTCAGAACCTCTGGAAGTTCAGCGGTCCGGGTTCGGAAGCCACGCCCCTCACAGCCGATTACGCCGGAACGAGCAAGACGCCGATGCCCTGGAACGGCCGGGTCTACTTTGTGAGCGACCGCGATGGATCGATGAACATCTGGTCGATGGACGAGCGCGGCCGCGATCTCAGACAACACACGAAGCATCGCGAGTTCGACGTCCAGTCGCCCTCGCTCTCCAAAGGAAGAATCGCGTACCAATTGGGTGCCGACCTGCACCTGTTCGACATCAGTAGCGGAGTCGACAAGCCGGTGCCCATCACGCTCGTGTCGGATTTCGATCAGTTGCGCGAACGGTGGGTGAAGAACGCGATCGACTGGGTGTCGTCAGCCCACCTCTCGCCGTCTGGCGATCGCGTCGTGCTGACCGCGCGCGGCCAGGTCTTTGTCGCGCCGGCTCAGCAGGGCCGGATGGTCGAAGCCACGCGCAACAAACTGGTGCGCCATCGCAATGCCCGGTTCGCTCCGGATGGTCAGTCGGTGTTGACGCTGTCGGACGAGAGCGACGAGGTGGAGTTCTGGCGCCTCCCGGCCAATGGCGTGGGCGCCGCCACACAGTTGACCACCGACGCCAAGGTCCTGCGCTGGGATGGCCTGTCTTCGCCCGATGGCCGCTACATCGCACATCACGACAAGAACCAGCAGCTGTGGCTGCTCGACATCACCAGGAACACCCAGAAGAAGATCGCCGAGGCGGCCGACGGCAACTTCGATGACCTGGCGTGGTCGCCCGACAGCCGCTGGCTCGCATACACGGCGCCTGCCGCCAACCTGCTCACCCGCGTGTTCATCCACGAAGTCGCGACGGGCCGGGCAATCCCGGTCACCTCCGATCGATACGACAGCACGAACCCGGTGTGGAGTCAGGATGGCAAGTGGCTCTTCTTTCTCTCGGACCGGAACTTCGAATCGCTGGTCGGCAGTCCGTGGGGGTCGCGACAGCCGGAACCGTTCTACGACCGGCAGACCAGGATCTACCACGTCGCGTTGAAGCGCGGAGAACGCTCGCCCTTCCAGGCAGACGACGAACTGCACGCGGCGACGAAGAAGGCTGACGCCGAGAAGAAGACCGACACCGAGAAGAAGACCGACAGGCCGCTGGACAAGGCTTCCGCACCGGCAGCAGGGCCGGTCACGCAGAAACCGGCGACCGCTGAACCGTCGAAGCCCGCCGCAACACCCGCCGCCGCGACACAGACGACGACGGAGTCCGCTCCCACGGTGGTCGTCGATGCCGACGGTCTCGAGACACGCCTCATGGAAGTCCCTGTTCCTGCGGGCAACTACAGCAGTCTCGCGACCGATGGCAAGCGCCTCTACTTCATCTCGCGGCCGACCGGGCGCGACGGGCGCCCGTCGCTCAAGACACTGACGCTCGACAACAAGAAGCCCGAGGCAGAGACGTTCATCGAGGATCCGCGATCCTACGAGTTGTCGCTCGACACGAAGAAGGTCCTCGTCCGCAAGGGCAGCGACTACTACGTGATCGATGCCGGGGCGAAAGCGCCCGCCGATCTGTCGAAGCTGATCGTTCCGCTCCGCGACTGGGCCTTCCATCTCGATCCTCGCGCAGAGTGGCGGCAGATGTTCACTGAGGCGTGGCGGCTCGAGCGGGACTACTTCTACGACCGCGGCATGCACGGACTCGACTGGCGGGCCATTCGCACCAAGTACTTGCCGCTGGTCGATCGCGTCACCGACCGCGCGGAGTTGAGCGACATCCTTGCGCAGATGGTCAGTGAACTGTCGGCCCTGCACATCTTCGTGCGGGGAGGCGACGTGCGGCCGGCCACCGACAATGTCTGGCCCGCGTCGCTCGGCGCGGTGCTGACACGCGACGACAAGGCCGGGGGCTATCGGATCGATCACATCATCAGAACCGATCCGGATCGGCCCGAGAAGCGCCCGCCGCTGGCCCGGCCGGGTGTCGACGTTGTCGAAGGCGACATCATCGAGACGGTTAACGGTGTCGGGGCCCTGACGCTGCCGGATATTTACACGCTGCTGCGGGGTCAGGCCGACAAGCAGGTGCTGCTGCGCGTGAAGCCGAAAGCCGGCGGCGCGCCACGAGACGTCGTCGTCGTGCCGGCCAGCGCGCAGACCGAGGACGATCTCCGCTACGACGAGTGGGAGTACACGAGGCGGCTCGCGGTCGAACAGGCGGGCCAGAACAAGATCGGTTACGTGCACCTGCGGGCGATGGGGGGCGCGAATATGGCCGAGTGGACCCGCGAGTTCTACCCCGTGTTCGATCGCGAAGGCCTCATCATCGACGTGCGCCACAACAGCGGGGGCAACATCGACAGTTGGGTCCTCGAAAAACTCCTGCGCAAGGCGTGGTTCTACTTTAAGGATCGCGTCGGCAACCCGACCTGGAATATGCAGTTCGCGTTCCGTGGACACCTCGTGGTGCTGGTCAACGAACGCACGGCGTCTGACGGCGAGGCGTTTGCGGAAGGGTTCCGCCGGCTGGGGCTGGGCCAGGTGATCGGCGCCCGCACGTGGGGCGGCGAGATCTGGCTCAGTTCAAATAACTTCCTGGTCGATCGCGGAATTGCGACCGCCGCCGAAACCGGTGTCTACGGCCCCGAAGGCCAGTGGCTCATTGAGGGCCACGGCGTCGACCCCGACATTGTCGTCGACAATCTCCCGAACGCGACATTCAACGGGCAGGACGCGCAGCTCGACGCCGCGGTGAAGCACCTGCTCGGCCTCATCAAGGCGAAACCGGTTCCGGTGCCGCCGCCGCCGCCGTACCCGATCAAGCGGGTCGAGAGGAAGTAGGCCGGCGGGATCGTGCTATTCTCGAACAACCGGAGGTTGACCCGTGGCCACTACCGCCAAGCAGATGCTGGTTTCCGGGTCGGAGGTGTTTACTGTCTCCCCCGACACGACCGTCCTCGACGCTCTTCGCCTGATGGCCGACAAGGACGTGGGCGCCGTCGTTGTGTTGTCGAACAGCCGCCTGGTGGGGATTTTCACCGAGCGCGACTACGCGCGGAAGGTCGTGCTTGTTGGGAAGGCATCAAGGAACCTCCCCGTCTCCGAGATCATGTCCACCGATGTGGTGACCATCGATCCGAGCTGGACAACCGATCGCTGTATGGCGCTGATGGACGAGCGCCGCATCCGCCACCTCCCGGTGGTGGATGGCGGGAAGGTGGTCGGCGTGGTCTCAATCCGGGGGGTGGTGTCCGCGATCGTCGCCGAACAGCGGTACACGATTCAGCATCTCGAGAAGTACATCTCGTCGGGCGCGTAGAGACGCTTTCGCTAGAACACGAAGTTCCGCCTGATAATGGTCTGGTCGCCCGACTGAATGGTCACCAGGTCAGCCGGCCGCGGTGTCAATGCCTGTCCGGCTATCGCCGGCCACCCCATGCTGCGATCGAGGACCGAGACGGACACACGATCCGTGCTCTTGAGCATCAGCGCGAGCGTGATGCCAGCGGCCGGCGCGTTCCCATAATCCAGCGTCCATGTGTTCTCGCGCGACTGGGTCGGTGACGCGCCGAGACCGAGATCGTGCCCGTTGACGCGTGCCTCGAGCACACTCGCCCCGCTCAACCAGATCGAGAGCGCATGGCCCTCTGCCGCGGGAGTCACCCGCAGCACGACCGATCGCCCACGCTCCGACGTCTCGCCGCCGGGAATCAGCGTGGCCGCCGGCGCCCCGACGTCGACGAGGTCCGCGCGCTGGTGCACGTAGCCTGGCGTCCCTTCCCGTGACGACCCGGACGGGAGCAGCACGGCGGGCCGGCCCGGAGCCGGGGCATCTCCAAGGAACTGGCGCAGCCACGAATACACGACCGGCGCGCGCGCGACCCAGTACGCCTCGTGCTTGTCGGCGTCGAGAGCGTAGATCACGTTGATCGTCCTCGGCTGGGCGTCCGAGAACTTCGTCGTCTTCATCCCGTAGCCGAGGCTGACCAGCGTCATCAGCAGCGCCGCCGAGGCTGGCCACAGGCGCGTCCTGTCTGTCAGTAGATCGATCAGGGGCGCCAGCGTGAACAGCGCGAGAACGGTGAGAACCGCAACGGCCGCGCCGCTGAGCGGCGTGAGACCGAGCGACTGGAACAGCATCGCGACGAGCGGCCACACGATGAAGGTGGTTGGCAGGGCCATGGCGCAAACAACGGCCGTCGGCACAAGCCCGACGGTGGCACGCCGGTCAATCGCGGAGGACAACTGCGTGACCGCAAGCAGGCTGCCAGCAAGCGGCCACAACAGCACGTAGCTGCCGCCGGGAACGATCCACGACGCGGCGCAGGTCGCGAGCAGGCATAGAAACAGCCCGGCAAGCGCGAGTGTCTGGGCGGCAAGAATCCGCCGCAGCAGCGGGTAGAAGAACAGGCCGGCTGTGATCGTGCTCGTCACCAGCGCCAGGTCGTACGGCCAGCTCATGGTCAGATCGCCCGGGCTCAGCCAGCGGGCGTGGACCCCCTCGATCAAACGGCTGAAGTAGTACCCCCACAGCCCCGCGAGGCCGCCCAGAACGACCCACACGATCAGGCCCAGCAGCAGCCCCCCGATGCTCGTGTTCAGGCGCCGCCACGCCGACACCGTCACCCACACGAACGCGATGATGGCCAGACCCGCCAGAGGCAGCACCCACGCGGTCGAGTAGCGCACGACGCGGCGCAGCACGGGCACCGAGAAGTACACGGCATCCCGCTCTTTGAGTCCAGTCAGGTCCATCGCGCCGAATCGCTGCATCAACGCAAGCGCCGCGGCCCCTTGATGCTGCAGGCTTCCGGAATCAAGGTTGGCGGGCGCGTCGATGGGCGTGTGATACGCACGCCAGTTGCCGATGAAGGCAAAGTTCAGCCCGGGCATGCCGAGCCGTCGGAACACCGAGAAGTCTGTGTCGTTGGGCAGCCGCTTGTAGACCTCGTAGGTCAGCGACGACCCGGCAGGACTGGGCACGGCCGATGCCCACTCGCGCACGACCGCGCCGTTGCCCTCGCCTGTCTCGAACATCAGTGACGGGCCGCTGGTGCCACGCGCTTCCAGATTGATCGCCATCCTGACGTCTTTGGCCCACGGGTGCTCGCCGACGAATGCCTCTGCCCCGAGCAGGCCCAGTTCTTCCGCGTCGGTGAACAGGAAGATGACATCGTTGCGGAGCGGCGGCGAGGCCTTGAGCGCGCGCAATGTCTCGAGCATGGCCGCCACGCCGGATGCGTCGTCTGCCGCGCCTGGCGCCGCCGGCACCGAGTCGTAGTGCGAGGCCAGCAGGACGGCGCCGGTGCTCCCCGTGCCCTTCATCCGAATCAGCAGGTTCTCAACGCTCGCGGCAGAGGCGCCACCAGCCCTCGTCCGTGTGGCGGTCGTCTTCTGATGCTCGACGGTCAGCAGCATCCCTTCGAGCGTCCTCGCGACGTAGTCGCGCACTCGCGCGTGGTCGGCCGATCCGACCGGGTGCGGCCGCTGCGCGATCTGGAGAACGTGCTCCATCGCCCGCACGGAGGAGAATTCTGTGGCGGGAGCCGTCGCGGGCACGCCAGTGGATGGCGGGCCGCCCATCATCAATCCGGCCAGCGTGCAGCCGACCAGCAGGATCAGCACGATCATCGACCGGGAGCTGGGCCGTGAGATAGCCATAGACACACCCTCCCGAAACACGTGCTTCAACCCGACTTAGACGCCGAGCTTCTTCAGCTCCGCCTGGATCGCGGCCATCTCCTTCATCAGGTCGCCCAACCGATCGTAGGCGTCACGGCCGGGTCTTTGATCCGCCTGTCCGATCATTCGCGTGATGTTTCGGAGTTGATCGATCAGCTTCGGCTGTGGATAGACGATGTTCGCTGTGACCACCCGATCAAGAAGAGCCTGGAGCGCCCTGGTCTTTGTCGCATCGGCCGCCGCCCGGTCGCGCGCCTCCGCAATGCGCGCGGCCAGCGCCCGGGCCTCGGTTGTCGCGTCACGTACCTTGAGGCTCAGGTCAAGTTGTTCCTGGAGATCCGCCAGCGTCACACCGTCCGCTGCGACGCGAGGGTCGATCTTGACGTCCAGCGTCCGCGACTGCGTCCACTCACCGACCGTCAACTTGACGGTGTAGGTGCCAGGCATCACCAGCGGACCGCCCGCACGCTCGCCGTCTTCGGCTGCTGCCATCGTCTTCTTCGAATCGCCGTAGCAAAGGTCCCACAGAAACCGGTTGTGCCACTCGCGCTTCGGCAACGCGCTCGCCGCTCTTGCGTCACTCCGGCCGCTCGCCTGCGGCGCGGCCCCGCCGCCGCCCACCGGGCTAGCACTGGTCAGACTTCGCACCACCGCGCCCTTGCTGTCCAGAATCTCCAGCGCCACGTCGCTCGCCGGCTCGCCCGCGAGGTAGTAGTCGAGATAGACACCTGGCGGCGGATACTCTGGCTGGTCGGCCCGCCCGCCGGACGCCGCGTACCGCATGCGATACGCCTCCCGTGGCTGGAATAGGTACGCCTCGGTCCTCATGATCGCCACGTGGCGGCCGGCCAATTGATGCAGCGGCGTGACGTTGTCCATGCTCCAGAGCCCCCGCCCCATTGTCGAGAGCACGAGGTCCTTGTGATGAACCTTGATGTCGGTCACCGGCGTGCTCGGCAGGTTCATCTGGAACGTCTGCCAGTGGGCTCCGTTGTCGAATGACGTGAACAGCCCGAATTCCGTGCCTGCGTAGAGCAGGCCTTCCTGGCTCGGGTCCTCGCGCACGACGCGCGTGGGATGATCGATGGGAATCCCGTTGGTCCCCGTGGTCAGCTTCATCCACGTGGCGCCGTAGTCGCTGGTCATGTAGATGTACGGCTGCAGGTCGTGCTCGCGCAGATACCGATAGACCGCGATGTAGGCGGATCCCTTCCGATACGGCGAATCTTCGATCGTCTGGACGCGTCCGCCGGGAGGCAGATCCTTCGGCGTCACGTCCTTCCACGTCTTGCCGTTGTCCCGCGTCACATGGACCGGGCCGTCATTGGCGCCCACCCAGATCACGCCCGGCTCGAGCCGCGACTCCACCATCGAGTAGATGCTGCTGTAGACCTCCTCACCCGTGATGTCGCGCGTAATCGGCGTGCCCGGCGTCACCTGTTTGTCCGGCTCGTTCGCCGTCAAGTCGGGGCTGATGGTCTCCCACGTCTTTCCATCATCCACGGATCGGTGCAGCACGTGTGACGCCTGGTAGATCACTCCTGGATCGTGCGGCGACACATAGACGACGGTCTGGCGCGGGAAACGGAACTTGATGTCCTTTGGATTGTGGCCGTAGCGATTCTGCGGGTAGACCCAGTAATGCTGTTCCTGACCGCTGACGACGCTGTACCGGCCCAACTCACCCTTGCATGCACCGAACACGATCTTGCCGTCGGGACGCGGCCAGATCTGGCCGGTTTCGCAACCCGAGGCCTGCCCCCAGATCTGCAGAGGCGAGTCGAGCCCCCAGGCGACGGTTGGCAGGCTCGGCACGACGACGGTGCTGTTGTCCTGCTGCGGGGCATAGAGGCGATAGGGAAACTGCTCGTCGACCGCCACCATGTAGAACTCGCCGGTCGGCTGATTCAGGATGCTCGACCAGCTTGTGCCGCCGTCAAGGGTCACGTTGGCGCCGCCGTCATTGCATTGAATCGCGATACTGGGGTTGTCGGGGTTGAACCAGATACCGTGGTTGTCGCCGTGCGGCGTCGCCACCTCCGCGAATGACTTGCCCGCGTCAATCGACTTCCACAGGCTCAACTCGTTGACCCACACCTCGTTCTCGTTCTTCGGGTTGACGTCGACGTAGTGGAAGTAAAACGGCCGCGCGCGCAGCCGTTGGCTGTTGTTGACGAGGGCCCAGGTAGTGCCCGCATCATCGCTGCGGTAGAGACCGCCCTCGGCGCCAGGCGCCTCAACCATCGCGTAGACGACCGACGGCCGGCTTCGCGCGACGTCGATGTCGATCTTGCCGATGAGTCTCTGCGGAAGGCCGGCAGACACCTTGGCCCACGAGGCGCCGCCGTCGACAGACTTGTAGATGCCGCCGTCGGTGGCGGGCCCGCCGCTGATGATGTCCCACCCCTTGCGGAACGCGCGGTACATACCCGCGTACAGTTGATTGGGATTCGATGGATCGATGGCGATGACTCGCGCGCCGGTCTCGCGATTGACGAAGAGCACTCGTGTCCACGACTTGCCGCCGTCGCTCGTCTTGAACACGCCGCGTTCGTCATTGGGTCCGTATGGCGAACCGAGCGCCGCCACCCACACGATGTCTGGGTTGAACGGATGGATGATGACTGCGCCAATCTGGCCGGCGTTCCGGAGCGCAATGAGCTTCCACGTCCTGCCCGCGTCCGTGGACTTGTAGACCCCTCTGCCGATGATGACGTTGCTGCGAATCGCCGCGCTCCCGGTGCCGACCCACACGATGTCGGGGTTCGATTCGGAGACCGCGATCGCGCCAATCGAGCCCGTATCGATCTGCCCGTCACTGATGGGCTCCCAGAGAATGCCGCAGTCGACGGTCTTCCACACGCCGCCGCCCGTGGCGCCCATGTAGAAGGTGCATGGGTGCCGCCGAACGCCCGCAATGGCCGTCACTCGGCCTCCCCGATGGGGCCCCACGGACCTGAAGCGCAATCCCTGGAACAGCTCGGGGTTGACGATCACGTTCGGATCAACAGGGGCCGCCTGCTGTGCCGACGCCGCCTGCACGACGGTGTCAACGTCGTGCTCGACGACCGCGCCAGGGAGAATCGCCGCGACGGCACCCGTCATCAAGCCGAGCGTCGCGATCCGACAGAATCGAACGATGCGGGCGCGCATGGGCCAACCTCGGGATGAGCAACAGAAACGTGACAATCACTCCGGGAGTGCTACCCCACAACGTAGAACAATACAGCGACGAAGTGGCACACGCTCCCGCCCAGGACGAACAGGTGCCACATCGCGTGGTTGTATCGCAACCGATCCGAGGCGAAGAAAACGATGCCGCCCGTGTAGGCCAGACCGCCGGCCACGAGCCAGGCAATGCCGGCCGGCGCAACGTGCAGCATCAGCGGCTTGAAGGCCACGACCGCAGTCCAGCCCATCGCGATGTACAGAGCCGTCGAGACAATCGGCCAGCGCGGGCCGAAGACCGCCTTCGCCGTAACCCCCGCCGCGGCCAGCACCCAGACGATGATGAGGATCGTCCATCCCCACGGTCCGTGCAGGTTGACGAGCGCGAATGGCGTGTAGGTGCCGGCGATCAGCAGATAGATGGCGGAGTGGTCGATGATCTGGAACACGTGCCGTGCGCGAGTCGCGGCCAGAGAATGGTACAGCGTCGACGCCGCGTACAGCAGCACCAGGGTGGATGCGTAGATGGCGCAACTGGTGATGAGCCATGCATCACCTCGCCGAACGGCCGCCGTCACCAGCACGAACAGACCGGCCACGCTGGCCACCAGGCCCACGCCGTGCGTCACGCTGTCGGCGATCTGTTCGCCCAGCGACACCGGCCGATCTTCCTTCTTCACCCGCGCCATGTCCCGATTCTATCCGGCATCGACCGCGGCTGTCCGGTGCCGGGGATTCGGTGCGGTCAGCCGGGGATCTGCCCCTGGGCCTTCGGACAGCATCGACCAGATCCGCGGGTAGTCAGTTGTGGTCAGAGTATCTAGCCTCAAACCGTCGACATCGGACGCCCTCTCTATATCGTCATTCCGGCGAAAGCCGGAATCCAGCCGTGTACTTCTCTGGACCCCGTATGCCACCCCAACGCGGTTGCCGCGTTGGGGGCCCCGGGGCGTGCGCCGGGGTGACGAAGACTTGCTTCAGTCGGTACGATGAGACCCATAGAAAATGTCTAGGCCAATAGTTGACGTGCCGTGGTTAGTGTTACTTTTATCATTGAATATGGTAAGCGTTCGTCGTTTAATGTTAAACTCTGGCGTTCTTGACTTTAACCCTCACAACAAGAGAGGCCGCCATGGACCAGACGCCGCTGCGCGATTTCCTTGAGATCCCTTACGACAAGCTTGAGGAACTGAATCGGCAGGCGAAGCAGCAGCGACTCGACCGAGTGTCGGCCCAGCAGATCCAGGAAGAGCGCACGAAGTACCTGGCCGACGAGAAGCGGATCAAGGCCGTCACCGTGTGCTTCACCGACCTCGAAGGCCGGTTGCACATGCTCGACTACGACAAGAAGTTCCTGCTGAGGTCGGCGGACAATCTCACGTTTGACGGCTCGTCGATCCGCGGCTTTTCGCAGCAGGCCGAATCCGACCTGCGTCTCGCCGTGGACTGGCCGGCGTTCTACTGGCTGCCGTCCGACATTTTCGGGCCCGGCAAAGTGCTCGTGTTCGGCGAGGTCAGGGAGAGAGACGGTTCGCCGTACTCTGCCGACATGCGCAGCCGGCTCAAGCGATACGGGGCCTCCCTCTTCAAGAAGGACGGCACGATTGCCAACGCATCCAACGAGATTGAGGGCTTCCTCTTCAAGGGACCAGATGCCGAGCGCCAGCACTACCTCACCGGCACGTTCGAGTTCATCTCGACCGGCGGGTATTACCACTCGCTGCCCGGCGACGCGTTGAGGCGGTTTATCGACAGCTCCGCGGAGGCACAGCGGGCGCTCGGGTTCGCCAACGAAAAGGACCACCCCGAAGTGGCGCCGTCGCAGTTCGAGATGAACTACTCCTACACCGAGGCCTGCGTCGCGGCCGACCAGGTCCAACTCTATAAACTGGTCTGCCGGCAGGTCGCCCAGCAGATGAGCATGACGGCGTGCTTTCTGCCCAAGCCGCTCACCGGCGTCAACGGCAGCGGGATGCACACGAACCTCTCGCTGACGCGAGGCGGGAAGAACGTCTTCCACGACGCCAAGGGCGAGGAAGGCCTGTCGGCGCTCGGCTGGAACATGATCGATCGTCTCCTGGCCAACGCCAACGACATCTGCCTGATTCTCAATTCGAGTGTCAATGCGTACCGCCGCCTCGATCCGCATTTTGAGGCGCCGAACCAGATCAAGGCGTCGGGCATCAACCGCGGCGCGATGATCCGCATTCCGCTCGCCAACGAGAATACGGCCCGCGTCGAGGTCCGTTCCATCGCACCCGATGCCAATCCGTATCTCGCCATCTACGCGCTGCTGCGGACGGGCCTCGAAGGCCCGCTGCCGGAGGATGCCGAAAGCGAAATCCGCCGCTCGCGCACGCGCTTCCTGCCCGACAACATCTACGACGCCATCCGTCTGTTCAAGGGCAGCGAGTTCGCCCGTGAACTGCTCGGCGAGGACGTCCACGGCAAGTTCGCCGAAGTCAAACAGGCGCAGGCCGATCGCTGTCCGAAGGCGCTCGGCGCTCTGATCAAGACGGCGGAGGTGCAGTTCCATCACGAGGTGACCAACCAGCACCTCTGGAGCAAGTTCTAAGCTTGGGATTCGGGATTCGGGATTCGAAATAGCCGGGGTCTGGTCAGCGGAGGGCGCGCAGCAGACGTTCGACCTCTGGGCGCTGGGGCGCGTCGGCGGGCAGCCGCACCAGCAGCTCCTGTGCCTGCGCGAGGGCTTCGACCCGGCGGCCGGCCCTCGCCAGCGCACGCGCCAGGTTGAAGCGGGCCTGGTGAAGATCGGGGTCCCGTTCGACCGCAGCCGACAGGTGGCGGATGGCGACATCGAGGCGGTCGGCGTCCAGGGCGAGATTGCCAAGGTTTGCCTCGACAACCGGGTTGCCGGGTTCAACCCGCAGCGCATCCTCGAGTGGTTGCAGAGCGGCGGTCCGGCGGTTGGTCGCCACCAGACAGAGGGCAAGGCCCAGATACGCATCCGCAGTCGGCACGCCCGAGGTCAATGCCGCGCGAAAATGGGGTTCGGCTTCGCGCACTCGGCCTTCTTCGACCAGCACGTAGCCCAGTCGCGTGTGCGCCAGCGCGTTGCCCGGATCTTCGGTCAGCACCGCCACAAGCGCGTCGCGCAGGGCGGTGCCAGTAACTTCCCCGGACATGGCGAGTGCCAGGCGGGCCGCAAGCGTCCGCTTGTCTTTTGGATCGGGCCGCAACCCGCCGGGCCCGACGGTCGGCGTTCCCGACGTGTACCCGAGCGCGTTCAGCCGCGACCGCGCGTCGGCCTTCACGCGGCCGCCGACCTGGTCGGCCGGCAACTCAGGACCCGCATAGGCGGCGACGCGGGCGGCCAGGGCCTTAACCTCGACGCCACGGCCGTCCTTCAGATTACGGCTCTCCTCAGGATCGCGAGCGATGTCGTACAGTTCGTCATGAGGCGAGGCGATGTACTTCAGGCCGCCCGATCGTACTGACCGGAACGCGCTCCATCCAAAGTCGACAAGCGGCGCGAATGTCTCGGCATAGAGTTCCCGCGGGCCGATCGCGCCTCCGCGCGTGAGCGGCATCAGCGTCACACCGTCGGTGTCGGGGCCGTCCAGGCCAAGCCCATCCAACACAGTGGCATACACATCGACCAGCGACACGGCTTCCTGCACACCGGCCGGCACAGCCGCGAGACCGGGGCCCGCCAGCACGAGCGGCACGCGAAGCGTCGTGTCGTACAGGAACAGGCTGTGCGTCAGCTCGCCGTGCTCACCAAACGCCTCGCCATGATCGCCAGCCAGCACGATGAGTGTCGAGCGGCCGCGGTCGCCGAGCCCCGCGATCAGCCGGCCGACTTCAGCGTCCGCTCTCGCCACCTCGTCGTCGTACCGCACCTCCGGCGGGAGCGTCCGGCCGCCGGGCCCGCGCGCGGGGTCGGGCTCGTAGGGCGCGTGCGGTTCGAACAGGTGAACCCACACGAATACGTGGCGCCCTGGCCCAATGCCCCCGAGCCAGGCGAGCGCCTCATCAACCACGACCCGACCGGGTCGCTCGTTGAGCAGGTGACCATCTGCATTCCGCGGCATGCGGTCGCCGTAGACGTCGAATCCGCGATCGAGACCAAAGCGTCGATCGAGCGGAAAGGCGCCGACAAAGGCGCCCGTCGCCCAACCTTGCTGGTGGAGCGTGCTGGCCAGCGTGTTGAGGCCGGCGCGGACGCGCATGCCGTTGGCGCGAGATCTATGTCCGGGCGGATAGAGGCCCGTGAGGAGGCTGGCATGCGAGGGCAGCGTAATCGGGGACGTCGCATACGCGCGGTCGAACCGCACGCCGCGGGCCGCCAGCGCATCAATGGCCGGCGTGCGCGCGCGACCCCAGCCGTACGCGCCCACGCGGTCGGCGCGCAGCGTGTCGATCGTGATGATCAGGACGTTGGACGCACGAGCGGTGGCGGCGGTTGGAGAAGGAGCACGCGCCGAGCCGCCGCACGCAATCGCGAGCGCGCCGATCCCTGCGACAGCCAGGATCGCTCCGCGAGATCGAGCCGTTGGTCGGCGCTCGGCCATGACGACATCCTACGCGGGACGCGGGATAGAACAAAATGAAACGGGGTCCCCGGGACCGTGTCCCAGGGACCCCGCCGTGTTCGAGAAACCTAAAAAGGGGCCAGGCCCCATATTCAGGCTAGAACGTGAACCGGAACCCGACCTGACCGACTCGCTGTTCCGGCATACCCGCGTCGCCAGCGAAGGCGGTTGGCTTCAGGAATACCGAATTCGGCGTGTGGCTGGCGAGCGTCCCGGTGAAGAAGCGCGTGCTCGACGACGCGCCAGTGCCGAAGTTCGGGTTAAGCGAGTTGAACAGGTTGAACACCTCGCCGATGGCCTCCACGTTCATGCCACGCGGCAGGTTGAACACCTTGGACACCCGGAGGTTGAATTGCGACAGGGCGGCACCGCGGCCGCAGTTAATCGTCGCGCAGGATCCGATCTCCTTGTACGAGGGGACGCCCGCGGCATCGATGCCGGTGTACTGGTATGCCGTCGTGTACATGTCGTTGCTGGTGCCGTCCACATTGGCGTCGTACCCGTACCACACGTGGATCGGCAGCGCCGAACGATACCGGAAGATCGGCGACACGTAGATGCCAAAGGGCATCTGGATGACGGCGCTCACCGTGATCTTGTGCCGCGCGTCGGTGCGGGCCGACGGCCCCCACTGAACGTCAGCGAGCGGATTGTTCGAATCCTGCACGAGGTTGGTCGTCAACTCGTCGACGCCCAGACCGCCGAGGCCGGTGGCCTTTGACAGCGAGTACCACGCGTTCACCTGGATGTTCCTGTCCATCCGGCGGCGGATCCCGACGGTGATGCTGTCGAACTTGCTCGCGCCAATGCTCATGTTCAGCGACGGGTTGTCCGGGCTGAGACCGAGCGACGCAAAGCGGCGCGGGCAAGGCGGAGTCCCGCAGGCTGTTCTGGTGTTGAGCGCCCACCGCACGCCGAGGTCATGACCGCGCACGCTGACGAAGTCCGCGTCGATGACGGTCGACTTCGTGATTTCATGCGTCCAGCCCACCGATATCTGGCTGGTCCACGGCTGCTTGACCCGCGGAACCGCCACGTTGGAGCTAAAGAACGGCCCGGCCGGGTTGACCCCGTTCTGCGATGAGATGTTGCTGATTGGCTGGCCAACCGCAAAGAAACTGCCGTCCGGATTCTTGATCCCGGCCGTGTTCGACACACTGAACACGACGCCCGATCCGCCCTGGGCGCTCAGGCCCGGGAACAGGATGTTGGCGTTCGTGTAGCCGAAGTCGTAATAGATGCCCCAGCCGGCCCGGAACAGGTCCTTGCCGTCGCCGCGTACGTCCCACGCAAGACCCACGCGCGGCTGGATGTTGTTGTAGTCCTCGCGCGACGAGGGCCCCCACTGGTCGAAGCCGACCACACCGTTGAAGGTGCCCGCCTGCGCCGCGGCCTGCAGCTTGTTGAAATTCGTGACGCTCGTCTGGTCAATCGCGAAGCCCGTCACCAGGTCGTAGCGGAGCCCCGCATTGATCGTGACCCTGCTGGTCAGGCGCCAGTCGTCCTGCAGGTACACGCCCCACTGCTTGGTCGGCAGATTCGCCCCAGATCCGCTCTTGCTCCTGGAGACGCCGCTGATCGGTCCGGTCAGCGTGTTGTCGAGGTGCGAGTAGGAGTAGTCTGTGCTGCCCGAATTGAAGGTGACGTAGAGCTTCGGCTCGTTGATGAAATTGACGCCGAGCTTGAAGTCGTGGCCCAGGCCGCCCATGCCCGTGATATGCCACGAGAAGTCGTCGCGGAACTGGAATTTGTGCTGGATCGTCGTCTGTGGCGTGTTCGTGTTGTAGCCGATGGAAACGCCATTCGGGAACGTCTCCTGGGGCTTGCCCGTTCGCGCAAAAATCGTGTTGGCGAAATCGGCGTACTGGAAGATGAACTCGTTCAGCTTCGAGCCGCCGAGCACCCAGTTGTGGTTCAGATTGATCGAATTGAACGTGTTCTTGCTGTCGCCCCAGTTCTCTGGAACCGAGCGCGTGCCGATGCCGTAAACCTGCGAGTTCGAGTTGCGGCCATAGCGCACGGACAGGAACTGCGCCGCATTAATCGCAACCGAGGCCTTCCCTGTGTACAGCGTCTCGCGGTTGGGCGTCGGGTAGACCCCATCCAGGCTCGGGAACAGGCCGAGCGTCGTCACCGACTGCTTGGTGTCCTGCTGCGTCCGCTCGAAGGCCCCGAAGAAATGGGCCTTGTTCTGCACAATCGGCCCGCCGAACGACCCGCCGTACTGATAGCGACGGTAGTCCTGCTTGGGCACGTTGGTCAGGATCTCGGTCTCGGTCCGGGCGTTCATCGACTTATCGCGCAAGGACGTGAACCAGCTGCCCTTGAACTGGTTGGTGCCGCTCTTGGTGACGATGTTCATGACGCCGCCGTTGCTGCGGCCGAACTCGGCCTTGTAACGCTGCGTGATGAAGTTGAACTCCTGAATTGCCTCGAGCGGGAACAACTGCAGGAGGCCGCCGACGGTGTCGTCGTTGTTGTCGCCGCCGTCAATCTGATAGTTCACGTTGCGGCCGTTGCCGCCCGCGATCTGCGGGGAGTACTGCGTGCTCTTGGTCGGGTCGGAGTGGAATCCGATCGCCACACCCGCGATCGTCATCGCAAGGTTCGCAAACTGGCGGCCGTTGAGCGGCATCGCCTCGATCTTGGCGACGTCCACGACGCCGCCAACCGACGAAGATGTGGTCTCGATCATCGGTGTCTCGCCGGTGACGGTGATCGTCTCCGACATCTTCGCGATCTTCATCTGGACATCGAGGTTGAGCGTCTGCGCGAGGTTCAACACCACGCCCTTGCGATCGATGCTCGCAAACCCCGGCAGCTCGATCGTGATGTCGTAGGTGCCGACCGGCAGCGCCGACAGGCGGAAGATGCCTTCTCCGTCGCTCGCGCTGGTTCGCGTAAACCCGCTCTGCGACTGTTTGGCCGTCACCGTGACGCCAGGGAGTGCGGCGCCCTGCTCGTCGGTAACTCGGCCCGAGATGGTGCCCGTTGTCTGGCGCGCCAATGCTGGTGTCGCCATCAGCACGCACAACACAAGGGCCAGTGTGACTGGAACGAACTTACGCATTCGCTTTGCCTCCGTTGTTAGAAGGGATGGAACGAGGGAAACCATAAAGGCTAGCAATTTCTCTGCCGCTCATCACTGATGGCAAGGCCTGTGTTTTCAACGCTTTATGGCGCACGAGTCCAGAGCGACCGCGTTAAATCCAATATCGTGAATATGCTGGTCCAACAAATTGCATTCTGGGACCGTTTTCGGGACCGAGAGACCTTACCGCCCGGTCCTCAAGGCCGCGACTAGAGCCGCTGCAGCCCGTCGCTGCTGGTCGGTGGCGTGCGGCCCGTTGAGCACCCGCGTGTATGCGTCGCGGGCGGCCTCGATATGCCCGGCCTGTTGGTGCGCGATACCCAGATTGAGGCGCGCTTCCGGGAAATCCGGGTTGGCCTGCAGCGCGTGCTCGAAGTCCCGGATGGCGTCTTCGTAGCGTTTCGCTTGTGTCCGCAGCACGCCCATCCCATTCAAAGCATCCGGCGCTGCTGCCTGCAGAACCAGCGCGCTCGTGTACGCCGCTTCGGCCCCGCCGACATCGCCTTGTGCACGGCGCGCGTTGCCCAGGTTCGTGAGGTACTCCACGCTCGCAGCGTCGATCTGGCTGGCCTGTTCGAATGCGGCCCGCGCGGCGGCGAACTGTCCACGCTCGATGAGCAGCAGCCCGAGGCCGTTGTGAGCCGCGGCATTGCGTGCATCGACTGCGATCGCGGCGCGTTCGGCGCGGATGGCCTCGTCGGAGCGGCCCGCCTGACCGGCCGCCACGGCCAGGTCGTGAAACATCATGCTGTCGTTTGGCCAGTTCGCCACCGCCCGGCGATAGGTCGCAAGCGCTTCGAGGTGTCGGCCGGATTCCGAGAGTGCGCGAGCGTAGGTCGACACGAACACCGGGGCGCCGGGCTCACGGGCGACCAACCTGGCCAGCACGGCCACGGCCTGCGCGGAACGCGCCGTGCCGAGCAGCGCCAGCGCGTCCTCCAGGGCGACCCACGACGTAATGCGCGCAGACGGGTTGGGTGCGTTGTTCGATGGGGCCGCATCTGCCGGCCCGCTCGACACGTAACCAAGCGCGCGCAATCGCTGCAGAGCCTCGGCGCCCGGAGCGGCTGACGTCGACCGCGTCGCGGCGCTCCTGATGGCGGTCACGCGGGCACGCACCGCGGCGACGCGACCGGACTGGCTCGCCGCCACGTTCTCCCGCTCTCCCCCGTCGAGCGCGAGATCGTACAGTTCTGCGCTGGACCCACCAGCCGCAATCAGCTTCCATCGCTCATCAACGAGCGCTGCGAGCGGCGACCAGCCCGCAACCTCGGGGTACTGCGTCTCTGCGTAGATCTCGTGTGTCTGGCCAGGCCCGCCGAACAGATCCTTCCCGTCCATCCCGGCTGGCACCGGGGTGCGAGCCAGCCGCAGCACGGTCGGCGCGATGTCGACGAGGCTGACCGGTTGCTGCACGATGCCGGTCGGAACGCCTGGGCCCGCCATCACGAGCGGGATGCGGAGCGCTCCGTCGTAGAGGAGCATGCCGTGTGTGCGCTCACCGTGTTCACCAAGACTCTCGCCGTGGTCGCCAACGACGACAATCAGCGTGTTCGCCTCGTCGCCCGATTCACAGATCGCGGACAGCAGACGCCCGATGTGTGCGTCCACATTCGTCACTTCGCCGTCATACGCGTTGCCGCCTGCCCGCGCCAGCGCGTCGGCAGGGGGCTCGTACGGCGCGTGCGGATCGTAAAAGTGGACCCACAGGAAGAACGGCCGATCGAGGCGAGCGGCCGTGTGGGCGGAGATCCACTTGAGGGCCAGGTCCGCGACGACCGAGGCCGGGCGCTCGGCGTCGAGTTTCAGTGGTGCGTCGGGCGATCGCGGAATCAGATCGTCATACGTGGTGAACCCGTCCGCCAGTCCGAATTGGCGGTCGAGGACAAATGCGCCGACCACCGCCGCCGTGTCGCGGCCGGCATCCCGAAACAATCGGGCCAGCGTCGGGCGTGACTGGTCGAACCGGTGGACACTGTTCAACCGGACGCCGTGAGTCGGCGGCAGCAGGCCGGTCATCAGACTGGTGTGAGCGGGAAGCGTCAGCGGCACGGTCGTGCGCGCCATCGCGAAGCTCGCTCCCCGCGCGGCGATAGAGTTAATGGCGGGAGTGAGCGAACCGCCCACCCGATCCGCCCTGAGCGTGTCGACACTGATGAGGAGGACGCTCACGGGCTTGGTGAACGGGGCCGGCTTCCCAGGGGCCGCGCCGGCACACCCGGCCGACATGAGGCCGATGGCGATGGCGACGCCGATGAGCACGCGTCTCGTCATGATGGATGCAGATGCGTCGGCGTTCCTTGATTGGTCATCCTGGTCCATCCAGATCGTGTTCGGCTGCGGGAATCTGCTGGGCGCGCAGCGCATCTGTGCCACATTATCCTGCTTCCGACGCCAGTCGCCCAGTCCCGAAGTCGGCGTGGGTGTCGCAACTCGGGCGGGGCCGTTTGGGCGGGGCCGCTCGCCGCCTTGCTCGTGTCTCGGGTAGAATGCCGGTCGCCAGTCCGGGTGATGCGGGAGATGACTACTCGATCCGACGGCAACCTGTTCGAACGCTTCGCCGCGCGAGCGACGGCACTGGCCGAAGCGTGGATGCCAGACGCCTACGTCTTTGCGCTGGCCGCGACGGCGTTGGTCACTGTCGCGGCGTTCGCCGTAGACCCGGCCGTCCGCGACGCCCCGGGGCGCCTCATAGACAGCTGGGGTGATGGCTTCTGGTCGCTGATCCCGTTCACGCTCCAGATGGCGATGATCATCGTGGGCGGTTATACGCTCGCGTCGGCGCCGCCGATCTTCCGCATGATCACGTGGATGGCGGGCAAGCCGCGAAGCGCAAAGGGTGCCGTCCTGCTGGTGGCCCTGGTGGCCATGAGCAGTTCGCTCCTCAACTGGGGCTTCAGCCTGATTGTCAGCGCGATCCTCGCCCGCGAGGTCGCCCGGCGAGTGCCTGCCGCCGACTACCGCGCGCTGGGCGCCAGCGCGTTTCTGGGACTCGGAACGGTGTGGGCGCAGGGCCTGAGCGGATCCGCCGCTCTGCAGATGGCACGGGCATCGTCGATGCCGGCCAGGCTGGCCGAGATCGTCGGCGGGCCAATCCCGCTGACCGAGACGATCTTCAGATGGCAAAGCCTCGTGGCGGTGGCTATCGAGATGCTGGTGGTCTGCACGGTGGCGTGGCTGTATGCACCGGGAGAAGGACGCGGACGCTCAGCCGCGGATCTCGGCATCGACCTCGGATCCCCGACGTCGCCGGACCTGCCTCTACCGTCCGGCCCGGGCGAACGGCTCGAGCAGAGCCCGTGGCTGATGGTCCCGTTCGTCGCGCTCGGGGCGCTCTATCTCGTGCGATCGATTGTCGTAAAGAGCGCGACGGCCTCGGACATGCTCAACGCGCTCGACTTGAACACGGTGAATCTCCTGTTGCTGACGACGGGGGCGATCCTGCATCGGACGCCCGCCTCGATGATCCGCGCGGTAAAGGAGGCCACGCCAGCAACCTGGGGGGTGCTGCTGCAGTTTCCGTTCTATGGAGGCATCTTCGGCATCATGACGGGCACGGCGCTGTCGGCGGCGATCGCCGGCCTGTTCGTGCACTTCGCGACAACCACGCTCTATCCGGCCATGATCGTCAGCTACTCCGCGCTGCTGGGCATCTTCGTACCGTCTGGTGGATCCAAATGGGTCATCGAAGCTCCGTACGTCCTGCAGTCGGCGCGGGTGCTTGGCGTGCCGGATGGCTGGATGGTGGTGACCTATGATCTCGGCGAAGCGCTCGCCAACCTGGTTCAGCCGTTCTGGATGCTGCCCACGCTGGCGCTGCTGGGTCTGAAGGCCCGCGACATCATGGGCTACACGTACCTGGTCGCGCTGGTGGTGTTCCCGCTCGTCCTGCTGCTGGTGACGGTGCTCGCCCCGCGGTAGCAGGCGTTCCACCCGATCACATCTTCAGTGACGCTGCCAGACTGTCAGTTCGGCGATCGTCCACGGGGCCCCGCTCTCGCGACCGGTCTGCCGGATCCACAACCCGCGCGCCCGGTTCGCCGGCAATTCGATCCGCGCCCTCGACGAACGGCCGTCCCGTCCGATGCCTTCGATAAGCCGGGTCACGACCGACCCGGCAAATACGTTCCGCCGACTTCCGTCGGCGGCCACGGTCTCGATCACGACGTCACGCGGGTACTCTCCGGCGTGGTCGCGTCCCATATCGAACTCGAGACAACCGATGTCGCGATCACGATCAAAGGCGATCCGTATCCACTCGCTGCCGGTCTGCCCCGCGATGGTCGACCAATGCGTCACCAGGCTGTTGTCGAAGGCGAACCGGATGTCACTCGGCTCAGACGACGCCGACGCCTTGAACGTGTCGGCGGTCACCCGCGACAGGTTCGCGAAGGCGACGGGCGCGAGCGCGGGTGCCGCAGCAAGCTGCCACGCCCAGGTGTTGTTCTCGTGGCGCGTGTCGACCACCTGGCCGCTCGCCTGCGAAAGCGTCCTGACGAACTGGCCCGGGTCTGGACTCGACGGCTGCCCGTAGCGCGCGATAAGAGCCTCGTTGAGGACGACGTACCGGACACCGATTGATCGCAATCCGACAATCGTCGCCTCGATGTCCGCATCGGTGCCATTCAGCGGCGACCCCGGACCGCCCAGCAGGTTCTGCAGCACCGATCCATGGCCGGAGTAGCCATTGACGATGGGATGACCGTGAAGGAGCGTGTTGAACTGATACGGCAGGGTGATCGCAACCGGGTCGTCGGCGGAAATGGGCAACTCGAGCACGCCGCCCGGCTGGCCGCTCTCGAGCCACGCGTTGATCCGCTGCCGGCCGGGCTGGCTCGGATCAAATCGTTTCATGCGTAGCGGGCCACTGTAACCCTCGAGCACAATCGCGCACGACACCAGCCCCGCCACACAGAACGCCGCCCTTCTGGACAGCCGCTGCAGAATCCACGCCGCGCCGGCCGACGCGAGTACGGCAAGGGCGAGCGCAACGATGACCATGAAGCGGGCGGGCACACGAAGGACGCCGAACCCGGGCATGAGATCAATCAGTGCCCGATACGGTCCGGGCGCAAATGGCCCCAGCGTCAGCCACGCGGCGATGGCGCACACAACGACGTAGACGATCACCAGAAACCGCCTGCCGCTCTCGTCGCCGGCCGTGGCGGATGCGGCCGGCGATCGACGGAGCCACGAGAGCGCGATCACAGCGAGCCCCACGGTGAACACTCCCGGAAACAGGCTGTGTTCAGCTGTGCCGCTCGCCAGCCGACTGGTCCACAGCCAGAGCGCCGGCGGAATCTTGAGATAGTCGGCCGTCGTCGCGCTGAACTCGCGCAACTCCCCCAGGCTCCGGTGCAGGCCAAGCGTGGACTGCGCACGGAGGTAAGCGGCCGCGATCGGCGCGAAGACGACGACGACGGCGATCAGGGCGATGGCGAGGTCGGAGACGGATCGGGCAAGGGGCGTGGTCGTTCTGTCTGGGCCGGACACAGCGCGCCGCGCGAGTTCAGCGGCGGCAAGCACCGCGACCGGAAGCGCGAAGAAGTACAGGAAGTAGCCATTGGACAAGCCCAGCACGACGAAAGCGGTGGTCGCCACGGCCAGCGCGCCCCGCGATCCGGTTCTGAAGTACGTGTGAAGCCCCCACAGACTGATCGGCATCCAGCCCGACATCAACACCTGCAGATGGGAGGCCTGCACCGCGCGGTACGGAGCAAACGCAAACGCGAGCGCGCCGATGGCGGCCGCATCCCGGCGTCCCCACAGCAGGCGCGCCAGGAAGTACATGCCGGTGCCGGCCAGCACGTACGAACCGAGAAACGCGGCGTTGTAGACGAGCACCGGATTGCGCGTCAGCCACTGCAGCGGCGCCGTGAAGAGCGCGATGCCCAGCAGATGCTCGGAGAGCGCCAGCGTGTCCTGGAGCGGGAAGAAGAACGGCGCGTTCCACAGTCCGGCGAGGCCGTGGAGGATGCGATCCGCATCCCACGCCAGGATGAACGTGTTCAGCAGCGGGTCGCCCAGATCCGAGGGCAGCGCTTTCCTCGCGTCGCGAACGAGCGGCCACGTCGTCGCGATCGACAACGCCAGCATCATTCCGGAAACGATCACCCATTCGTGCGCTTCGGCGAACGCGGCCAGACGACGAGGGCGCCGGAACGCCGAGCCGCGTTGCGCGATCCTGACGATCTCTCGCGCCATGCTCAGGTGTCGCCGCGTCGGATCCTGGCGATCTTCGCGTCGCGGTCGGAGATAAAGCGCTCACGGTCGCGGTGGTAATTCTCTTCGATGAGCTTGAGGGCTTCCGGGTCCGGGGTCCGTCGCACGGTGGACTGGTGAAGCACTTCGCGCTCGGCGAGCTTGGCTTCGCAGAAATTCCGGGCCTCGGCGATGGCCGCCTTCTGCGTGTCGGTCAGCGTGACGTGTTCGATACCGGCGTCGGCGTCCTTCTTGCGAAGCCGCTCCATCGCGAGATCGTAGGCGGTTCTGGGCGATCCGTCTTCCATGGAGTCGATGATACTCCAGATGTCTGGGGTGACCGCCCTGGCGAGACGGGCCGCTCAGCGAGGCGTCGGCAGCAGCCTGTGCCAGGGATTGGGCCGCTCAGCGAGGCGTCGGCAGCAGCCGGTACCGGCGGAGCAGTTCATACAGCACGACGCCGCCTGACAGTCGCGCCAGGCAAACAGACGGCGTCAGCCGCGCCGCCGGACATGGCGGCCATCGGTGCCGTCGAGGAATGACTTTGAGTTTCTTCCGCGTCTTCGCCATCGCTTCCGGGCGGCGAGTCACCTCACCTTGACGAGTTCGCTCTTCACGTTGAACCCGCGGTACTCGAACTGCAGCGGCTCGCCGGGCGGCACGTCGAAGACCAGCGTGAAGCGCCGGGAGCTGCCAGCCGGCACCACGTTGCCTGTCATGCGACACGGCGCGTGCGCGCTGTCAGACGAAGGCGTGTACCGCTTGTCGTCGGGTCCCACCAGGCGGAATTGCTGATTGAGCTGCAGGTCAATCCCGGCGCCAGACCGGAGGTTCTCGACGACCAGGTCGAGGGCGATGCGCTCGCTGCCAGACCGCGCCGCCGGCAGCCCGGGAGGCACCGCGGTGCCGGGCAGTTTCAGTACACGCAGCACGTCGCCGTCCGTGATCGTCGCCTCGGGTGACGGCCAGGCCGGCTTGACGGCGCCCATCACGGCGAGGTCGATCGGACCGCCCTGCCGGAGTCGCACGAGCAGCGCCGCCGCCTTCGTGTCCGCCGGAACCAAGAACGCGAGCTGGCCTTCGCTCGGCACGAACGGCAGGAACCGGCCGATCGGCGCGAGTTGCCGGGTCAAGCCTGTGGCTCTCTGGTCTGGTTCGGCGAGGCAGCCCTGCTCGGTCTGCAGAAACGCATACCCGCCGAACGGCACGTCGACTATGGCATTCTGCCGGCTGATGCCCCGGAGTCCGACGATGAGCGTGCGCATCCCGGCCGCCGATGGTGGCGCGTCCGCCCAGGACACGCCCGCCAGCGCCAGGTCCACGAGTGTGTTCGCGCGACTCGACCCGCCGAGGCTGCTGGCCAGCACCGGCGGCGCGCCCTTGATCGTCAGCAGCAGGTGGCCGTTGATCGAGTCGAGAAACAGCAGCGCCAGGGATTGCGCGTTTGCCGGCACCTCGAAGGCGACGGAGCCGCTGACCACCTGTTCGAAACCCGGGATAGTGAGGGTGCCAGTCGGCAGGTGTCCGTCGATCTCTTGTGTCGCGTCGACGGAGATCCCTTCTGTGTACCGTCCATCCGCAACGAGCCACACGTGCTTGGTCATCGGGCCAACGGCAAACGGCACCTGTTCGATCGTCGTGTTCGCCTCGTCGGCGGCCTTGTCCTGCGCGGTGGCGCCGCCGCCGAAGCCGAGGCTGCCCATGCCGGCCGTGCGGTCAGAGGCTCTCTTCTGGTTCACCTTCTGAGGCGGGATCAGGCTCTTCCACGCAGTATCGACGATGACGAACTCCCGGCCCGCGGCTGCGGACTGGCGGCCGATTGAGGCGGCCGTCCGGTGGTTGGTCACGCGCACCTCGATCGCCTTGTTCGCGATTGACTGCCCGACCTGGGCGGTGGCGACCAGGCCGGGGGGAATGGGCGTTGCAGCGGCAGCCTCGGCGGCATCGCTCGCTACGGAGGCGGGCGCGGTATCGCTCACAGCGGAAGCTGGTTGGGCGCCGGTTGCCGAAGGTGAACTTTTCGCGGCGGGATCACCGGGCGTCGGTGAGCCTGGTGTCGCGACGGTTGCCGGCGATTCCCCGGACCTCGTCGTCCCGGTGAATCGATCAAGCAGGCCGAGCCGGTACGCAGCGAATCCCGCGCCAGCCAGAACGACAAGGCAGAGAACGGCGATGATGAACTTCTTCATGGGTCAAGCCCCTCCTGTCACGCGGTCACGCCGATCGACAGTCGAATGCGAACTTGTCATCCGCGTTGATGATCCTCTGCACGGGGCTTCATCTGCGGGCCTCTTTGCGCTCGCCTGCGGGTTCTGGCAGGAACGACCTGACCAGATCCTGGATGCCCTGGTCAGGGGCGAACGCAGCGCCGATATCGATCTGCGACACCGCGGCTCTCCCGTCAGCCGCCAACGTGATCTCAGCGATCTGCTTGCCGTGCTCGCTCGTGCCGACCAGCGGTGGCATGAGACGCGCGGGAAGATCATCGGGCCGGAGGCCGCCCACGAGAATCGCGGCGAACTGGCCTGGGTGTCGCTGGCGAATCGCATCGAGACCGGCCGCGGTGCCGTGATAGAGAAGGACGATCTGGTCGGACTCCGACTTCGCACGCGGCAGCCACTCGGCCAGCGCTTCAAGCAGCGGTCGCACCCGTACGCCCGCCAGTTGCGACCTGATGTGCGGCAAGTCCGCCACGCCGGTGGGGACCTCCGTGGCTCCGACGATGGCGATGCGCCGGCCGCCGCGGGAAACGACGACGAAGGGCTTGGCCAGCAACCGACCTGAGGCATCGTCGATCAAGGTCGCCGAGAGCACCGCAAAAGTCGCATTCTTGAGCGCCGCGAGTGTCTGAGCCTTCCCGAGGCGAAAGTCGCGATACGACAGGTTGAGCGCATCGTAGCCCATGGCGTTGTACGCGGCGACGATCACCCTGCCGCTGGAACCCAGACTGTCGACTCCTATCAGGGCGTTGCCGGCGTCGACCAGCAGCAGCGAGTGACTCGCGCGCCGGAGGTCGGCGATGGCAGTCGCCCTCCTCGAGATGTCGCCGAGGCCGCCACCCGCGGAGCAGCTCGCGCACGCGCGGATAGTGCCGTCGGCGTCGGCGGTGAGAAGGAGCACGACATCCCCTCGGCCGCAGGCCACGCCCGCCGCGAGCACGCCGGACAGGACCAGATGCGCGGCGGTTCGGCAGGCCCGGTGGGTACTCGGGTGCGTCCTCACTCTCACTCTTCACCGTAGGTCTCGGCGGCCTGCGATGCGAGTAGCACCACGCCTTCCAAGGCAAGGAGGACCCACGATGCCGCGTGCATACCCAGTGATAGCACTCCGGCGCTCACTCCGGTCGCCATGGCGCACCACACCAGCTTGACCTTGCTCGCTATTGTGTCGAACTCGTGGACGGCGCCGATACTTTCCACCGCGCAGATGAGGAAGGCCAGGACCTTCACGGTCACCAGTTGCTGGTGTTCCGTGAGGGCCTGTCCCTGGCCGCCGCTGACGCGCAGCACCGCCGTGCCGTCCGGCCGGACGCTCCACCAGGCCGCCGGGCCCTGCGCCGCCTTCGCGACGAGAAGGCGCGCCTGCGGCGACTCGTTGGCGCCGATCCACTCCATGTCCGTGTCGGCCAGGCCAGCCGCCCGCAGCGCGTCGGTGTCCTGTGCACGGGCCAGCACCGCCTGGCGCCCCTCGAGCCTCGCACGGTCGAAGATGGTCAAGCCGGAGGTTGTCGCCGACTCGGGGAACGCGTCCTCCAGGAGACGCTGCTCGAGTGTGCAATCGGCGACGCCCTGGCCGAGGGCCGCATCGAAGGGGGCCTGCGATTGCGGGTCCTTCGTCACGAACCGGGCCGCGTTCTCGACGATGTCGATCGTGCGCTCGGCGGCGATGATCCCTTCGTCTGGGCGCAGCTCGGCGAGCCGATGGCCCGCGATCGTGAGCATCGGACTGCCGACGAACGCCCGCAGGCCAGGCTGCCCGGCCAGGATGCCCGCCGTGGCGTTCTGCCGGAGCAGGGCGAACTGCAGCAGTTGCTGCGGGATGGGGGCCGGCAGTGTGACTGCCCCCAGGCCCTTCCGGGCCTTCATCGCGGCGGTCACGCCCTTGGTCAGGGCGGTCAGGTAGTTCAGGATCTGGAAGCCCGCCAAGTCCGGCGAGATCCATTGGGGCTGGATCAGCATCTGCCATTCGCCGATCGGCGGCGCGAAGGTCGGCGACTTGGTATCGGCCGCGCGAACGATCGTGCGTGTCTGCGTCATCGTCACGCGGCCGGGCCCGCTCAAGCGGACAACGATCTGGAGGTCGAGGAAACTGGCCGGTTCGGGCTCGGCGCCGAACCCGAGCATGCCGCCCATCAGGCCCTGCGCGGATCCGCTCGACGGCCCCGCCGATGCGTCGAACGTGTGGCCCTCGAGGTCGAATCCACGCCCTCCAGACACGCTGGCTCCCGCGCGTAGCAGGACTTGGAACCGCTTGATCTTCCGGAGCGTGTCGGCTCGCTGGCGTGCATCCATCGCCCGCAGAGCCTTGCTGTCGGCGATCGCTTCGCCCGGCTGGATTCGAAGCTCCAGGGGCACGAACAGGGCGTCGGCGGACGCCAGTTCTCGTTTTATGAGGACTTCCGGCTTGGGCTTGCTGCCCGACTGGGTCCGGTAGACGAGTTGCAGTTCGAACCTGTGGAAGCGGTCGGCCGGGATCTTCGGCAGGACGATCGGGTCGGACGCGAAGGACGCGCCGGGACGGGAGTCGGGGAAGCTCGGGTCGAATTCCGTCCAGGCACCGCTTGGGCCCTTCGCCTGGACCCAGTAGTGTTCCTTCAATCGGTCGCGGAGCATCGTGAGCGCGGCTTGGCCGTCTCCCGGTGCCCTCACGCCGCCCTTGCGCAGTTGGCTGGTGAGGAACTCGAGGCTGGCGGCCCGCTGCTCGTCGGCCTTCCACCAGAAGGCCTCGGAACGCTGCCCCGAGCGGCGCAGGGCCGCGGCGACTGCTTCGGGCGGCACCCCCGCCTTGGCGGCGACGTCGCGCGCGGCGGCGTCGAGCGACGCGGCCGATGGCTTGCCGTTGCTGCCGCTGAGGATGCTCCCGGCGGGCCCGGCCGTGAGGTAGCGGGCCAGCAGGCCGTCGGCCTGGGCGCTGGTGAGCTTGCCCGCCACGACCCGGGATTCGACGCCGCTGGCATCGAGCAGCGCCTGCGCCAGCAGGGCGCGGTCGAGCGCGTTCCCGGCCGCGGCGGCGAGTGTCCCCCGCGCGCCGCGAAGGACGCCGGTGTACGGCTCGAGGGCGACCTGGTCGCGGAGGAACTCGAAGATCTTTGCGGTGTCGCGGCCGAGCGCGACTGCACGAGCGCCAACGTCGGAAGGATCGACGCCGGGCCGGCTCAGCTCGCGTTCGGCCGCGCGGACGAACTCTTCGCCAACGGCGACGGGGTCCTTCTGGCCGAACAGCTCCTTGCCTGACCGCTCGAACTCGGCGGCGGTGGCGGGACCGATCATCGGTGGCGGCCCGCCAGCCGACTTGGTCATGGTCGCCGTGCCCGTTGCCGTCGCCGCGCCCGTTGTCGTCGCCGCGCCCGTTGTCGTCGCCCTCATTCCTGGCACGACGAGCCCAGAGGCCGCCATCACCAGGGCCATCACGAGCGCCGTCGTCTGGTGGACGAGCAGGCGCACCGGCGCCTTGCGGCGCAGTGTTTCGGCGAATCGCGCGATCTGCGCGAGGATCGCGAGCGGCAACAGGCCGAGTGCGCCGAGGAATGTCCCCTGCAGCCAGCGCGGCAGTCTCTGCCAGACCGCTCCGCCCTGGAACAGCGATGCGAAGGTCGCATGGTCCCTGATGGCCACGCCCAGAGCCGCCAGCGCGTAAATCGCCAGGAGGATTGCGACGCCGCGAGCGACAAGCGCTGCGGTATTGGGGAGGAAGTCGAGCCCGCGCGCGAGCACATACGCCGCGAGCATCACGGCCAGCGCGATCGCTGCCGTCAGCACCGTGGACGTCGGCTGTAGCGCCATCCGCACGCCGTTGACCTGCCCCTCCGGCAGCCACGCGGTCACGGCCAGCAGCACCAGCAGTCCACCAATCGACCACGGGGCCGCGCCGGACCAGCCCCATCGCCTGGCCGCCGAGCCACCCGGCCTCCAGAGCCAGGCGCTCAGCGCCACGAACACGATCACGGGCAGCGCGACCCACCAGCGAATGGGTGAACCGCCGCGGAACGTCTCAATGGCGGCGTCTACGAGCGCGACCTGTACCGCGATCGCCAGGAGCGCCAATCCGATTGCGGCAGGCCGCCGCGGGGATGATGGCTGTTCGACGCTGACTCCAGTTCTCGGCGTGTCTTCCATGGCTGGCTCCTCGATCCCTCGCGCCGGGCAGGGACGAACCCCGACTCGACGCCCGTTCCATCGGCCGCTACGCGACTTTGCTGTCGCCACCCGATGCCCGTCTCACGGCCTATCGCTTCCCTGCGACTGCCGTCGCGACCTCGACCAGTGCTGCCGCGGTGCGTCGAGGCGAAGAAGGCGAAGGCGGCTACTCCATGACCACCGTGTCGTGATCGGCAAGCATCCACGGTTGCAGGTGCTTGGCCGCCAGGACCGTGGTTTCGACCCGGCCGAAGATGCCCAATTCCTCGCGGCTCGACGTGTATTTCGCGGGCAACCGCTTCGCCGTGATCGCCGCTGGCAACCAGGCCCCGACGGTGGCGAGGTAGTTGCCGACGACCAGGATGACCTTTCGGCTCTCGCCCGTGCCTGGCTGCATCGGCATCGCTGTCGGACTGCAACCCATCGGTGGCACCGGCTGCCCGCTTGCCGCGGCCGCGCCTTCGGCGACGAAAACGGGTGCCGCGATTTCGGGATGCCTGGTCAGCGAAGGGGTATACCCGGATGCCTGTGCTTCGATGACCCGTATGCACCGCAGTTGGATGTCGCCGCGATTCCTTTCCAGCGCTTCATGGTTACGGATGAGCCGGATCTTCACATACCGCACCTCGACCGGGTTGAACCGGAACGTGTTCTCGGGCGACGAGTTGGGTCTGGGATCGAGCGGTACCGTTCCGGTTGCCGTTTTGATGAAGCCGGTCTCCGCGCTGGTGGCCGACGTCCAGATCTCGACGTCGGCAACGCTTCGAGCGCCGCCGAGACCCACCACGACGACCGAACCCACCAGCGCCGGTTCGCGCTTGAAGAAGGACACGACGATGTCCTTGGGGCCCGGTGCGCCCACCGTCCGGAACCACGCGTCGTTCTCGGTAATCAGCGAATTGGCGGGTCCGAGATCGGGCGGTGCGACGCCGGTCACCGATTCGATGCGACCGCCCCAAACGATGTCGGCGACGTTCCCGTCGAACTTCGGGGCTGGAGTTTTGGCGCCCTGCGACGTGAGTCCGACCGAGCTGCCCGCAACCGCGACGAGAAGGACGAAGAACGCGATGGTGTGAGTCACTGGCTTCATGGAAACCCCATGGTCCTTATCGATCACCTCTCCGGTCCAGCTCGATTGCTTCCGCCGGTAAATGACGAAGATCAGGATCGCGGTCAGGGCTGCGAAACCAACCACGGCCAACACGACATCCTGTGCATCCATAGACCCTCCCATCAAATCGCCTCGTCGACTCGACACACGCGCAGACAACCGACGCGTCTCGCGAGCCTCGATACTGCAGCCTGACGAAAACAGCAGCCGCCGTTCATGGCTGGCCGACCGATCCGCGGCGAATGGCGCGCCCTGGCTTGGCGCCAGTGTGGCGGTTGTTCTCGACGACGAGGGTGCCGTTGACGATCACGTGGGGAATGCCGGTCGCGTACTGCTGCGGCCGCTCGAAGGTGGCTTCGTCCTTCACCGTCGCGGGATCGAACACGACGAGGTCCGCCTGCTTCCCGCGGGCAACACGGCCGCGATCGACCAGGCCAATCTGATCGGCCGGCATGCTGGTCATCTTGCGCACGGCCTGCGCGAGCGACAGCGTGTGCCGTTCGCGAACGTAGTAGGCGAGCACACGCGCGAATGCGCCGTACGACCGCGGGTGCGGTCGGGCTTCGGCCGCGCGTCCCACCGGGGCCATCGACGATCCGTCCGATCCCACCATGACGAGCGGATGGCCCAGCACCAGTTCCACGTTGTCTTCGCTCATGCCGTGGCCGATGATCGACACCGACCCTTCCTCTTCTTCGATCAGCCGCAGCACGGCCTCGACAGGCTTGATGCCCCAGGCGGCGGCGATCTCGGCCATGTTCTTCCCGATGAGCGCGCGGTTGGCGGTCGACTTCACGCGGGCGATGACAATAAGCGCGTAGTCGCCCAACTCCTGGGCCATCAGTTCTTCGACCTCGCGCTGCATGCGCACACGCCAGACGGGATCCTTCAGGCGGGCCATCAGGTCGCTGGTCCCTCCTTCGCGCGCCTCGGCCGAGAGCACAATCGTCAGCGTGGTCGAATACGCCGTGTACGGGTAGGCATCAGCCAGCACATTGACGCCGTCCCGCCGCGCCGAGGCGATCAGATCGAGCGCGCCCTGCTGCTTGCTCCAGTTCACGCGGCCCGAGGCCTTGAGGTGCGACACCTGCACCCTGGCCCCGCTTTCGCGACCGATGACAATCGCTTCGTCAACGGCTTCGAGCAGCGCGGCCTGCTCGTTTCTGATGTGGGAGGCGTACATCCCGCCCATGCGTCCGACGACCCGCGCCATCGCCACGATCTCGTCGGTCGGCGTGTAGCGTCCGGGCGTGTATTCGAGGCCGGTCGACAGCCCGAACGCGCCCTGCTCCATCGCTTCCTCGACCGCGCGGATGACCGCGGCCAGTTCGTCGGCCGACAACTTCCTGTCGATGTTGCCAATCGCGTTGGTGCGGAGCGTGCCCTGGCCGACCAGCAGTGCGTGGTTGACGGATACCCCTGCCTTGTCGAGCGCGTCCAGGTACGACCCCACGCCCGACCATGTGGCGTTGATGCCCTGCTGGCGGTAGGACTGCCGATCCTCTTCCACGTCCTTTCCGCCAAGCGGCGCAGCCGATCCGCCACAGTTGCCGGTCAACTCGGTGGTGATGCCCTGCCGGATCCGGCTGTCGGCAGTCGGATAGACGAAGATGTCGCCGTCCGAATGTGTGTGGATGTCGATGAAGCCCGGGCACACGTGCAACCCGGTCACATCGATCACGCGCCGCCCCTGGTCGGGCGAGATGGCGCCGATGGCGGCAATCCGCTGGCCGACAATGCCGATATCGGCCTGAAACGCCGGCAATCCCGTGCCGTCGAGCACCTGGCCTCCCCGCAGGATCAGGTCGAACGGCGACAGAGCAAGCACCGAAACGGGCCGCAGCGCGCAGGCGGCGGCGGCGGTGCCGGCGAGTTCGAGCAGGCGTCTACGGCCGCGATCGGCGAGGCCCTCGGACATGCGTCTCCTCCTGGCAGCGGGCGTGGCTCCCACCCACGCGCGCGACGGCATTGTATCGCGCCTCGTCCGGCGCCGATCGGCATTGTCCTCGCTCTCTCGTGCGCGCGCTTGTGCTGGCCCTTCCAGAACGGCTCGCGCAACTCGGCCTTGAAAATCTTGCCCGTGCGGCCATTCTGCAGGAACTGACCTGGTGTCCCGACTCAGCGCTCGAGCACCTCGCGATAGAACGCCTCGTACTCCGGGACGATCGCGGCTTCGCAGAACTTCGTGTGGACGACAATCGAGCCGGCGACGCCGATACGTTCGTGCAGCGCAGGGTCGGTCAGAAGCGCGACGGCCCGTTCCGCCATCCCCTCCGTGTCGTCAGCGTCACACAGGAAGCCGGTGACGCCGTCCTCGATCACTTCGGGGACGCCGCCCACGCGTGAGGCGACGACAGGCGTCCGGCACGCCATCGCCTCCATGGCGGCCATGCCGAAGCTCTCCTGGGCCGACGGCAGCAGGAAGAGATCCGCCGCAGACAGCAGTGAGACCAGATCGTGCCGTTCGCCCAGAAACTCGACCACCTCGGAGAGTCCCTGGTTCTCGATCGACCGTTCGAGTTCGGCGCGATCGGGACCGTTGCCGACCATTATGAGGCGGGCGTTCACGCACTCACGGATTCGGACGAACACGTCCAGCACTCGGTCGACGCGTTTGACCGGGCGGAAGTTCGAGACATGCATCACCACGGCACTGGCGTTCTTCAGCAGACTCGCGCGCAATTCCGGATTCGGCGTCATGCGGTAGAGCTGGCAATCGAGGAAGTTGGGGATGACGCGAATGTCCTGTTTGATGCCGAGCGTGCGAATCGTGTCCTGCCTCAGGCTCTCGGACACCGCGGTCACGCCGTGCGACTGTTCGATTGAGAACGCGACGACGCTGGCAAACGATGGATCGCTGCCAACCAGTGTAATGTCCGTGCCGTGCAGCGTCGTGACCGTGCGCGGCGCCTTGGATCCCATCTCCGCTTGTGCCACCTGATGCGCCAGATACGCCGCCGTCGCGTGCGGCACCGCGTAGTGCGCGTGCAGGATGTCGAGATTTCGTTCGCGCGAGACGCGGACCAGTGTGTTCGTGAGCGCGAGGAGGTACTGCGGTTCGTGGAACAGCGGATAACTCGGCACCTCGACACGCTCGAACGAGAGGCCCGGCACGTCCGGCCGCCAGCGGAACGGCTTTTCGCTGCTGACCAGGTGCACTTCGTGGCCGATGGTCGCAAGGGCGTGGCCGAGTTCGGTGGCGACGACACCACTGCCGCCGACCGACGCGTAACAGATGATGCCGATTCTCATGGGTGCCTCAGCAGCCTTTATCGCACGAGATACCACGCGCGCGCTGTCAAGTCGGTCTGAAAGAACGTGAGCAGCATCTGCGCCACTTTCTGCTGGCCTGATGCGCTCGGGTGCGTACCATCGCTCGACGAGAGGTCCGAACAGGTCCACGAGAGGCCGTCGCTGCGCGGTGTGATTCCATCCGCCCAGAGGTACGGCCCCCACCCCAGCCACGGGATGGTGTTGTCGCCCGGCCCATAGGCCAGTCCGCCGCCGCCCTGCATCTGATCTTCGATCAGCCATCGAACGGAGAACGCGCTCTCGAACGCGTACGGTTCGGGGTTGAGCGCCGAGGTGGCGTACCCCGCATAAATCCGGCTGGACAGGTACACCATGCGGAGCCTCGGAAACCGCGCCGCCAGCAGGCTCAACATCTGCGCCATCTCGTTCTTGAGTGTCTGCGCGTAGATCGGCCATCCACTCATCGGATTCGCGTCGGCTTCCTTGAGCCAGACCACGCTCACCTGCTTTGCGCTGATGCCGGCGGCGGCCAGCCGCGCGTCGAGCGTGGCCCAGCACGAGCACGCCGGCGAGGACCACAGGACGGCGGTCTGTCCGCCCTGTGCGCCATCGACGATGGCGAGATGAGGGTCTTTCGAGGGGTCCGAGTCTGCGTGTTGCTTGAATGCGCTGAACTCCATCGTCGTGTTGGACATCCCGATCGAAACCAGGGCATAGCGACCGCGGCCATCCGGCGCGCCCGCGGCCGTCACGGGCACGATGGCCCGGGCCCGGGCCAGCCCTTCGGCCTCGTGGGAACCCGTTCGTGCGTTCGTGCCCCCGGGGTAGAGACCGCCTCGTTCACCCTTGTAGGTGCCGCCGGCGAGATCGTTCAGGGGCGTCTGGCCGATCGATGTCCGCGCGCAGCCTGCGGCCGGGCCGCCGGTCGGTGATGGCGAGACGGGCGACTGGGTCTTGCCGCCGCACGCTGCGGCAGCCGCGATGCACGCGACCACTGTCAGGAATCTTCGTGTCATCTGTCCTCGATCGGAACGCCGGGATGTTCGCCCATGTCGTTGCGCCATAGTACCCGGGATCCACCCCGCGCAGGCGCGACATTCAGGCGTCGCACCATGTCCGGATTCACGTCACCAGCCAGTCGCGCAGCTTCGACCAGCGCTTTACCGTCCGTGTGCCCTTCACGGCAATGGCCAGCGCCTTGCGCTGGCCGACCAGCACCACCAGCTTCTTCCCTCGCGTGAGCCCGGTGTAGATCAGGTTTCGCTGCAACAACGGATAGTGCTGTGTCGAAACCGGCATCACGACCGCCGGGTACTCGCAGCCCTGTGCCTTGTGGACGGTGGTGGCGTAGGCGAGCACGATCTGGTCGAGATCGGCGGTCGTGTAGACGACACGTCTGCCGTCGAAATCAATCGTCAGGTCGCTGGTGGCTTCGTCAATCGCGTGCACGAACCCGATGTCGCCGTTATAGACATCCTTGTCGTAGTCGTTCTCGATCTGCATCACCTTGTCGCCCACCGCAAAGGTCGATCCGAAGCGTTCCACCGTGACGCCCCGGGCGGGGTTGAGCACGCGCTGCAGTTCCAGGTTGAGCGATCGGGCGCCGCACGCGCCCCGGTTCATCGGGCAGAGGACCTGAACGTCGCGGACGGGGTGCAGGCCGAATCGTTGCGGGATGCGCTCGGATACGATGTGAATGATCCTGGCCGCGCAGTCTTCGGGCGTCTCCGCCTCCACGAAATAGAAATCGGACGCGCTCTCGGGACTGTTGTCCAGTTCGGGCATCTCGCCGTGGTTGACGCGATGGGCGTTGACGATGATGCGGCTCTGGGCCGCCTGGCGAAAGACCTCGTCAAGGCGAACGACCGGGACGGCGCCCGATCCGATGATGTCGCCGAGCACGTTGCCCGGGCCGACGGACGGCAACTGATCGATGTCGCCGACCAGCACCAGCGAGGCCCGATCCGGCAGGGCCCGCACGAGCGCGTGCATCAGCGGCACGTCCACCATCGAGGTTTCGTCCACGACCATCACGTCGCAGGCCACGGGGCTCTGAGGTCCCCGGCGGAACTGGCCATTGGCCGGATTGACCTCGAGCATGCGGTGGATGGTCCGGGCTTCGACCCCGGTCACCTCGGTCAGGCGTTTGGCGGCGCGCCCGGTTGGTGCGCAGAGTGCCACGTTCAGGCGCTTCGCTTTCAGGATCTCGACCATGGCCCGTACGATGGTTGTCTTGCCCACCCCTGGCCCGCCTGTGACAACGAGGATGTTGGTGTTGACGGCCTGAGCGACGGCCTCGCGCTGACGATCGGCAAGCGTCAGGCTGAGTCGCTTCTCCACCCAGTCGAGCGCTTTGGTCGTGTCGATGGCCGGCCAGGCTGGACGCTGCGCGGCCAGCATTCGCAATCTGCCGGCGATCTGGCGTTCGAGCGTGTGCAGCCACGCGAGAAAGACACAGTCGCGGCCTTCGGCGGTGTCGGCCACAACGGTGCCCTCGGCCAGTTCGGCCTCGAGCGCCTGCTGCACGAGTTCGGCCGGCACCTCGAGCAGTTTCCCCGCGCGCGCCAGGAGATCTTCGCGCGGCAGGCCGCACTGGCTCTCGTCGAGCGCCTGCGCCAGCGCGTGGCTGATGCCGGCGCGAACGCGGATCATGGCGGTGGGTTCGATGCCGAGCTTCCGCGCCAGCGCGTCGGCGGTCAGGAATCCGATGCCGCGGATCTCTCGCGCCAGCCTGTAGGGATTCTCCGTGATGCGCGCAATCGCGTCGGCGCCGTACGTCTTGTAGATCCGGACGGCGCGCGAGGTGCCCACGCCATTCGCGTAGAGGAACACCATGATGTCGCGGATGATCTTCTGCCCTGACCACGCGTCGATGATCTGCGCCGCGCGGGCGGGCCCGATGCCCGCCACGTCCCTCAGTCTGTGCGGCTGCCCGTCGATGACGTCGAACACGCGCGCGCCAAACGTCTCGACGAGCCGCCTGGCGAAGTGCGGGCCAACGCCCCGGATCATCCCCGACCCGAGATAGCGCTCGATGCCGTCGAGGCTGGTCGGCGGCGCGGTGTGCAGCGAGGCGGCCTTGAACTGCAGGCCGTGCATCAGGTCGTTGGTCCATTCGCCGACGGCGCGAATCTCCTCACCCGCGGATATCGACGCGACGTGGCCGACCACCGTCAGCGGCTCACGCCGGCCGGGCACCGCAATTCGAATCACGCAGAAGCCGTTGTCCGGATTGTGGAATGTGACGCGCTCGACCGTGCCGGCCACGCTGGTTGGGTCGAGCCCCTGGGTGTCGCGGGGCGTGCTACGGCGTTGAGAGCCGAACGGGAGGCGGCCGCGATGCGGTGCGTTCGTCATATGCGCGGCGGCGGCTCGATCTGGTTCTCCGCGGGCGGCGGGCCAGCCCGGCCGGCCAGGTACTGCCCCACCAGCGTCATCGCCCGTTCGCGCGCCGCGCCGGACATGTCGCCGGCGAGATCCTCCAGCGCGGTTCGCACGACGTCCCGGTGGTGGACGTCCAGGCCGTACTTGGCCACCGCATCCAGCCACAATGTGTGGATCAGTTCGACATCCTCCGGAGTGAGCGGCGGCGCGTGTGGACCCAGCTGAAACGTCTCAATCGAACGATCGCGCCTGCAGACGACCAGCCGGGCCCTGAAGTTCTTGTCTTTCTCGACGCGGTCCCACGACTCCCCCACCATCTGCGCGAGTTGTGCGGCATTGAACTTGCCCGACTCGCCCACCACGATTTCCGTGGACTGGAGACGCGCTGCGGTCTGGATGATCGCGTCGCCGGCATTGGTGGACGGCACCACGAGCAGTTTGACCGGACGGCCTTCGCGCTCGGCAATGGCCACCACCTTGGTGAACAGCGTCTGCTCGTAATCCTTGAACAGCCGCGCGCTGTCGAAGTCGCGGTACCCGGTGTTGGGGCCCTGCAGCAGCCGCACGGTCATCACGACGATGTCGCGCGCGGCGTTGTCGGGGCCGTTTATCACCCACTTCAAGTGCGTCAGCGTGTTCGGATCGCGCACCGGGACCAGGACGCTGCCGGGCCGCACGGCCAGATCCTCCCGACTCACATCCGCTGACGGCTGCAACTGGAACTGATCGAGCTTGTGATCCTCACCCGCGCGCCGCCTGGCGGTCGCCCGCTCCGACACCACGAACGCTACGTACAGCACGAGCGTGAAGGCGATTCCGGAGATGGTCGCAACCCGCTTGGTGAACAGATTGACCATGGCGACGGAAAACAGCCCCATCGTGATCGCGGTCAGACCGATCGGCAACTCGATCGATCCGATCTTGAGATTGATCGGCACCCGCCACTCGCGCGCACCCGGGGATGTATATCGCAGGACGACCAGCGCCACCGCCTGCAGCGTGAAGCTCCAGATGACGCCGAACGCGTACGCTTCGCCCAGGATGTAGATGTGCCCGCCGCTCAGGACGACGGTAAGCAACTGCAGACAGAGAATGAGGTTGAGAAATCGGTGCGTCGTGCCGTACCGCTGATGCGGGTGCCGGAACCACTGGGGCAGCACGCCGTCTTCCGACACGCGGTTCAGGACCGCGTTCGATCCGACGATGGACGTGTTGACGCCGCCCGCGAGAATCAGGAATCCGACGATCACGACGAATGCCTGGAAGAGCAATCGCAGGCTGTGAGGCCCGACCAGGTGCATCGCGATGCCGGAGATCATGTTGTCGTAGTACTGCGGCCGGACCTCATCCGGAATCAGCGCGGTCGCGAGGAAGCTGACTGACACGGTGAGGACGACGCTGTAGACGAACACCACCAGCGCGGCCTTGCGAAGATTCAGGGCTTTCGGCGATTCGATCTCCCGGTACACCTGGGCCAGCGACTCATAGCCGCTCATCGCGAGAAACGAGTGCCCGAAGCCGATGAGCAGTGCCACAGCGGTAATGGCGGGAAACCGTGTGTCTTTCAGCCACCCAAGCGCATCGTCGGTGAATCTGAAGTGCTCCTGAACGAGCGGCGGCGGCAGGTGGCCGCCGCGCATGAACAAGGTGACGACCGACCAGAACAGCAGGATGACGACCATCACCGTCGTGATCTGAATGATCCTGAGCGCGTCGCCGCTCGACTCGTGGAGGCCGTGGGTATTGCGCCACCAGAAGTACAGGATCACCAGCATCGCGAACCCGGCCGCGAGCATGTCCTTGGGGAGCGGCAAGGCCACGCCGAACCAGGCGAGCACTTCACCCGCCAGGCCGATCATGTAAAGGCCGGCCGACACGGCGCTGATCGGACCCGTGAGGACGTAGTCAAACAACAGCGCCGAGACGGACAGCTTGGCCATGGTGCCGCCCATGGCTTCCTTGACGACGCGGTACACGCCGCCACGGACGAACATGATCGAGCTTTCGAGGTAGATCGCCCGAACGCAGTAGGAGAACAGCATCACGCCGAGGACAAACCACGGCGCCGCTCTCCCGACCGCCTGCTCCGCGATACCGCCGGCGTAGAAGGCCGACGACCCCAGGTCGCCCAGCACGATCGCCGCGGCGCGCCACAAGGAGATGAACGAGAGCAGGGCCGTCGTCGCGACGACGACACGGGTGGGCTGAATTCGGGACGGGCTCGACGCGGACGCCATCCCGGCGATTCTAACAGTCTTTCCCGAAGAGACGGGCGGAGGTAACCTAAACCGGACCCGGTGGATTCTGTCGTCGGTCTGCTGGCTCGGTCGTACGTCCGAGGTTGCGGGCGATCAGGTCCACCGCCCGATCGCGAGCGCCGGCCGACAGGTCGCCGGCCAGTTCCTCGATCGCCGTGCGCACGACATCCCGGTGGTGCACCTGCAGGCCCAGCTTCGCCACCGCGTCAAGCCACAGCTTGTGAATCAGTTCGAGATCTTCGGGCGTGAGCGGCGGGACGTGCAAACCGAGTTGGTACATCTCGAGCGCGCCGCTTCGCTGGCAGACGACCAGCCGCGATCGAAAGTCCCTGTCCTTGTCGATCCGGTCCCATGCCTCGCCGAGCATCAGCGCCATCTGGGCCCCGGAGATCTTTGCCGACTCGCCGACGACGATCTCGGTGGACTGCAGCCGCACGGCTGTTTGTGCAATCGCATCGCTGGCGTTGGTCGATGGCACGACCAGCAGCTTCACCGGACGGCCCTCGCGTTCGGCCACGGCCACGACCTTCGTAAACAGCGTCTGCTCGTAATCGGCGAAGAGGCGCGCGAGGGCCAGATCGCGGTACCCGGTATCGGGGCCCTGCAGCAGGCGCGCTGTCATCACGACGATGTCGCGCTTGTCTGTGTCGGTGTGATTCAACACCCATTTCAGGTGCGCCAGTGTATTGGGATCGCGCACGGGCACGAGCACGTTGCCGGCCCGCGCAGCCACTTCCGCCAGCCCCACATCTGGCGCCGGGAGCAACTGGAACTGGTCCAGCGGATGCCCGTGCAGCGCCTGCGCGGCACGCTTTCTCGCGGTGACCCGCTCCGACCACACGAACGCGCCGTACACCAGCAGCGTGAAGATCGATCCCGAGATCGTCGCGACCTGCTTGGTGAACAGGTTGACGACTGCCACCGAAAAGAGCGCCATGGTAATCGCGGCCAGCCCAATCGGCAGTTCGACGGACCCGACCTTCAGGTTGAGCGGCACTCGCCACTCGCGCTCGCCGGGCGATCTGAAACGCAGCACCAGCACCGCCAGCGCCTTGAACGCAAAACTCCAGATCACGCCGAACGCGTACGCCTCGCCGAGGATGTAGATGTGCCCGCCGCTCAGCAACACGGTCAGCAACTGGAGCCCGACAATCAGGTTGAGAAACCGGTGCGTGGTGCCGTACCGCTTGTGCGGCTGGCGAAACCACTCCGGCAGGACGCCGTCTTCCGACACCCGGTTGAGCACCGCGTTCGAGCCGACGATGGCGGTGTTGACGGCGCTGGCGAGCATCAACACGCCGACAACCACGACGAAGGCCTGGAACAGCAGCCGGAGGCTGAGCGGCCCGACCAGGTGCATCGCGATGCCCGAAATCAGGTTGTCGTAGAACTGCGGGCGCACAGCGTCGGGAATCAGCGCGGCGGCGAGGAAGCTGACCGATCCGGTGAACACGAGCGCGTAGACGAACACGACGACGCCCGTGCGCCGCAGGTTGAGCGGTTTGGGCGACTCGATTTCCCGGTAGACCTGGGCGAGCGACTCATACCCGCTCATCGCGAGGAAGGAGTGGCCGAAGCCGATGATGAGGGCAATGGCCGTGATTGCCGGGAATCGCGTGTCTTTCAGCCACCCGAGCGCATCATCGGTGAAATGGAAGTTCTCCGACACGGGCAGCGGCGGCATCGAACCGCCTCGCATCAGCAATGTGACGATCGACCAGCCGAGCAGGATCACGACCATGACGGTCGTGATGTACATGATGTGCAACGCGTCCGAGCTCGACTCGTGCAGGCCCTGTGTGTTGCGCCACCAGAAGTAGATGATGACCAGCACCGCAAACACCGCCGCCAGGTTGTCCCTTGGAATGGGCAGGGCAATGCCGAAGCGGGCCAGCACCTCTCCGGCCAAACCCATCAGATACAGGCCGGCGGACACGGCACTGATCGGCCCCGTCAGCACGTAGTCGAACAACAGCGCCGACACCGAGAGTTTGGCCATGGTGCCGCCCATGGCCTCCTTGACGACGCGGTACACGCCGCCGCGGACGAACATCACCGAGCTCTCGATGTAGATGGCCCGCACGACCCACGCAAACGACATGACGCCCAGGATGAACCAGGGGGCGGCCCTGCCTACGGCCTGTTCGGCGATGCCGCCGGCGTAGAAGGCCGACGACCCGAGGTCGCCGAGCACGATGGCGGCTGCGCGCCAGAACGAGAAGAACGACAGCAGGACCGTGGTGGCGACCACGACCTGTGTGGGTTGTGATCGGGGGAGCGCTTCGTTCACCTTCATCAGTCAATCCTCGACTTGTCAGCCGCCGCGGCCAGCGCTGGCGTTCTCATGCCCCGTGTGTCAGGCGTTCACGGGCACAACCTGGACCGTTGCGTCGGGCACCTCTGCCAGGAAGCGATCGATGACCGAACCGTGCATCAGGATTTCCCATCTCGATCGCAGACTCTGACCGAACACGACGTGTGTGATGCCCTCGCGGCGCGCAAACGATATCAGGCCGTCGGCGGGCCGCTGGGCCCTGACGCGTACGACGGTGCCGCCCAGCGCTTCGGCCAGCGCCGTGTTCTTCGACAGGGCTTCCCGATCCTTCGGGGCTATTCGATCGACCCGCTCTTTCGGGGTCTCGACGTAGACGGCGTACCAATGGGCGCCGAGACGCCCGGCAATCCTGGCTCCTATGCGAAGCACGCGCGTGGCCTCGGTGTTCGAGCTCATGCAGACCATCACGCGTTCGGGGATCAGAGCCGGCTCGAGACCCTCGCGTTGCCTATAGGACGCCGCCTGAGCGCCGACTTCGTCGGCCACGACCCGCAGGGCGAGTTCTCGCAGCGCGGACAGATTGCCTTTCCGGAAAAAGCTTCCGAGCGCCTGCTCGATTTTGTCTGGCCTGTAGATCTTCCCCTGTCTGAGCCGGTTACGCAATTCCTCGCCGCTCACATCGACGTTGACAACTTCATCCGCACGCGCCAGCAGCGTGTCGGGCACCGTCTCACGAACCCTCACGCCGGTCATCCTGGCGACCGTGTCGTTGAGGGTCTCAAGGTGCTGGATGTTGACCGCCGTCAAGACGTGGATCCCGGCGGAAAGCAGCTCGAGGACGTCCTCGTACCGCTTCTGGTTGCGGCAGCCGGGCACATTGGAGTGGGCCAGTTCGTCCACCAGCGCGACAGCCGGGCGCCTGGCCAGCACGGCATCGAGGTCCATGTCCTCTACCACGACGCCCCGATACGGAATACGCCGGCGCGGCACGATCTCGAGCGTCCCCACCTGGGCGTCCGTATCGGCTCGGTCGTAGGTCTCGACAAACCCGATGACGACATCCAGGCCCCGGTCTTTGAGGAGTTGGGCGTCGCGCAGCATCAGGTACGTCTTGCCCACACCTGGCGCTGCGCCGATGTAGACGCGCAGACGGGCGTGCTCGCGATCGTGGATCCGCGCGAGCATCCGGTCCGCGACGGCATCAGGTGTCTCGTCCGGCATCGTCTCATTGTAGGGGGGAGCGCCAACGGGGCCGTGTTCTTTACGGAATCTTTATGGACCTTTTAGCGCATCTTCATGTCCGTTTTTCTATTGTTGGGTAGAGAGGCAGCCATGAAGCGTGAGAGCACTCCCGACATCGACTCATTCGTTCTCCCGGCGCAGACCCTTCGCGGATCCCGCCACGAAATGCTCGCCACAATCGACCAGGCCATCGTCGGCCTGCTAGCCCTCCGGCATCTGATCGCCGGCGAGTCAGTGGTGATGCCCGGAGTAAACGGATCCCGACCGGCTAATCCCGGGCGGCGGGGGATCCCAGCCTCTCTGGCACAGGTCGGCCGGATCTTCGAGAACCTGATGTACCGACACGAGTGAAGGCTGGCTGACCATGTTCGATGCGGTTTATCTCGGCATCACCGTCGTGTTCTTCGCCGTCGCTGCCGCCTGCATCATTGGCTGCGACCGACTGAAGTGAGGAACGAGGCATGCCCGCCGAATACGTGATTCCGCTCGCGGTATCGGTCGCCGTGCTCGTGTACCTCGTCGTCGCCCTGCTCGCCCCGGAGAAGTTCTGACGATGACCCTCAATGGTTGGGCGCAGATCCTTCTATTCATGGCGGCCGTGCTGGCTGTCACCAAGCCGCTTAGCCTGTATCTGGTGCGCGTGTTCGAGCGACAGCGGACTTTCCTCGATCGCCTCATGCGGCCCGTCGAACGGGGGCTGTACTGGCTGACGCGCGTCGACGAATTGCGCGAGATGCGATGGACCGAATATGGCGCCGCCATGCTGCTGTTCAGCATGGTGTCGATGGTCCTGCTCTACGTCCTGCTGCGCGTGCAGCAATGGCTGCCCTGGAATCCCCAGGCGTTCGCGGCGGTGCCTGAAGACCTCGCGTTCAACACGGCGGCCTCGTTCACCACGAACACGAACTGGCAGGCCTACAGCGGCGAGAGCACCATGAGCTATCTCACGCAGATGGCCGGGCTGTCATTTCAGAACTTTGTGTCTGCCGGCACTGGCATCGCGCTGGCCGTGGCCTTCATTCGGGGTGTCTCCAGACGAGAACGCGACGCTCTCGGCAACTTCTGGGTGGACTTCACGAGAGCGACGCTCTGGGTGCTGCTGCCGCTGTGCCTGGTCGGCGCTCTGCTGCTGGTGTCGCAGGGAGTCGTGCAGAATCTGCGGCCCTACGACAGGGCGACACTGGTTGACCCGCAACGTGTTACGACCACAGACGCAAATGGCAGGATCACGACACGGATTGTCAACGAACAACTCATCGCCCAGGGGCCCGTGGCATCGCAGGAAGCGATCAAGGAACTCGGCACCAACGGGGGCGGCTTCTTCAACGCCAACAGCGCGCATCCATTCGAAAACCCGACACCCCTGACCAACTTCCTCGAGATGTTCGCGATTTTCGCTATCTCCGCGGCTCTGGTCTACATGCTGGGTGAGATGACGGGCTCGCGAAGACACGGATGGGCGGTGTGGGCGGCCATGGCGTTTCTTTTTCTCGCTGGCGTCACCACGACGTACTGGGCAGAGGCGCGGGGCAATCCGCTGCTGACGGGCACCGATCAGGCCGCGAGCGCGACGTCTCCGGGCGGCAACATGGAGGGCAAGGAGGTCCGGTTCGGTATTCCCGCCTCGGCGCTCTTCGCGACCGTTACCACTGATGCCAGTTGCGGAGCCGCCAACGGCGCGCACGACTCGTTCACGCCCCTTGGCGGCATGGTGCCTCTGGTCAACATCATGCTTGGTGAAGTGATCTTTGGCGGCGTCGGCTCGGGCCTGTACGGAATGCTGATCTTCGTGATTCTGGCAGTGTTCATCGCCGGCCTGATGGTCGGACGCACACCAGAGTACATGGGCAAGAAGATCCAGGCGTACGACGTGCAGATGGCCATGCTGGCGGTGCTGATCTTCCCTTTGACGATTCTCGTGCTGGCCGGCATCTCGGTGGTCTCATCGTCGTTCGGCACATCCAGCATCAGCAATCCCGGCCCCCACGGTCTGACTCAGATCCTGTATGCGTTTGTCTCCGGGACCGGTAATAACGGGTCGGCGTTTGCGGGTCTGTCGGTCAACACCCGGTGGTACAACGTGGCCATCGGCCTGGCCACGCTCGTCGGTCGGTTTCTGGTCGTGATTCCAACGCTCGCGGTCGCCGGGAGCCTGGGCCGAAAGAAACGGGTTCCCCCGTCGCCAGGGACTTTCCCCGTGACGACGCCGCTGTTCACCGTGCTGCTGGTCAGCGTCGTCGTGATTGTGGGGGCTCTGACGTTCTTTCCGGCGCTGAGCCTTGGCCCAATCGTCGAGCACTTGATGATGGGTCAAGGCCGCGTGTACTAGGGGTCTGTTGTGGCTGTTCGTCATTCGTCCGCCATCTGGGATGCCGGCATCGTCGGCACGGCGCTCCCGGGCGCGCTGCGCAAGCTCGACCCCCGTCTGATGATGCGCAATCCGGTGATGTTCGTCGTCGAGATCGGCTGCGTTCTGACAACGGCAGAGCTGGCGTGGCACATGACAACGGGCGCCGGCCACATCGGTTTTGAGGTGCAGATCACGTGCTGGCTGTGGCTGACGGTGCTCTTCGCCAACTTTGCCGAGGCGATGGCCGAGGGACGCGGAAAGGCCCAGGCCGCCACACTCCGGAAAGCCAGGACCGAGACCGTGGCCCGGCGCTGCCGCGCCGACGGGACGACCGAGACGGTTTCGGCAGCGATGCTACGAAGAGACGACGTGGTCATCGTCGCAGCGGGGGAGTTCATTCCGGGCGACGGCGAGGTCGTCGAAGGCGTGGCGTCGGTGGATGAATCGGCGATCACGGGAGAGTCCGCACCCGTCATTCGCGAATCGGGAGGCGATCGATCGGCGGTCACGGGGGGCACGAAAGTGCTGTCGGATTCGATCACGATCCGGATCACATCGAACCCGGGCGAGACGTTTCTGGATCGCATGATCGCGCTGGTTGAGGGCGCGGCGCGCCGCAAGACGCCAAACGAGATCGCGCTGAACATCCTGCTGGCGGGCTTGACGATCATCTTTCTGCTGGCGGTTGTGGCGCTTCAGCCGATGGCCATTTACTCCGGATCCCCGCAGTCGGTCTTCGTGCTGGTGTCGCTGCTGGTGTGTCTGATCCCTACGACGATTGGCGGCTTGTTGTCGGCGATTGGGATTGCCGGCATGGACCGGCTGGTGCAGCGCAATGTCCTGGCCATGTCCGGTCGAGCCGTCGAAGCCGCCGGTGACATCCATACGCTGCTGCTCGACAAGACCGGAACGATCACGCTTGGCAACCGCGAAGCCACGGAGTTTGTCCCGCTGAGCGGTGTCACGGAACAGGAACTCGCCAGCGCGGCGCAGATCTCGTCGCTGCCTGACGAGACCCCCGAGGGCCGGTCTATCGTCATCCTGGCCAAGACCAAGTACGGCCTCCGTGGCCGTGAGGTCACTCCGCGCGTGGCGTTCGTCGCATTCAGTGCCCTGACTCGAATGTCCGGCGTCGACACCGACGGGCGACGGATCCGCAAAGGTGCCGCAGACGCCGTGCAGCGCTTCGTGATTGAACACGGCGGCATCGTTCCTCCCGATCTGGATCCGCTGATCGCCCGGATCGCCCGATCGGGCGGGACGCCGCTGGTCGTGGCCGATGGCGGCCGCGCCCTTGGCGTCATCCACCTCAAGGACATCGTCAAGGGCGGCATCCGCGATCGCTTCGCCCAGCTTCGTGCGATGGGCATCAGGACGGTGATGATCACCGGCGATAACCCGCTGACCGCAGCGTCGATTGCCAGCGAGGCCGGCGTTGACGACTTTCTGGCGCAGGCCACACCGGAGGACAAACTGCGCCTGATCAGGCGGGAGCAGCAGGAGGGCAAGCTGGTCGCTATGACCGGCGATGGCACGAATGACGCCCCGGCACTCGCTCAGGCCGACGTCGCGGTCGCCATGAATACGGGGACGCAGGCCGCCAAAGAGGCCGGCAATATGGTGGACCTCGACTCGAACCCGACGAAGCTCATCGACATCGTCGAAATCGGCAAGCAGTTGCTGATGACGCGCGGGGCGCTGACGACCTTTTCGATCGCGAACGACGTCGCGAAGTACTTCGCGATCATCCCGGCGATGTTTGCGGTCACGTTCCCGGTCCTGATGACATTGAACGTCATGCGGCTCCACACCCCGGAATCGGCGATCCTGTCGGCCGTGATCTTCAACGCCGTCATCATCGTGGCGCTCGTGCCGCTGGCCTTGAGAGGCGTCCAGTACAGACCGATGAGCGCCGAACGGCTGTTGCGTCGGAACCTGCTGATCTACGGAGCTGGCGGGCTGGTCGTGCCGTTTGCGGGCATCAAGATCATCGACGTCATCATCACGGCGCTGCGTCTCGCGTAGTGGCGCAGGAAAGCGAGCGATTCGTCATGAACGTCTGGAAGAACACGATAGTGGCCCTCTTGATGACGGCTGTCATGGCCGTCGTGCTCGGACTCGGCTACCCACTCGTCGTGACGGCAATCGCGCAGGCTCTGTTTTCGGACAAAGCCAACGGGCAACTGGTGTACCGCGAAGGCAGAATTGTCGGGTCCAGGCTGATCGGCCAGCCGTTCTCCTCCGCCGGGTACTTCAGATCGCGGCCGTCGGCCGCTGGATCGGCCGGATACGACCCAACCGCGTCCGGCGGTTCGAACTTCGGCCCCACGAACAGGGCGCTGGTTGACCGCGTCGCCGCCGGCGTCGCGGCCGCTCGTCGTAAGGACCAGACGAAGCCGGTTCCGATAGACCTGGTGACCGCCTCAGGATCCGGCCTCGACCCGCACATCTCGCCGGCGGCGGCCGAATTCCAGATGGCGCGGGTCGCGCGAGAACGTGGGATTCCAGAGTCCGTGGTCAGGCGCGTCGTCGCGGAACACACGGAGGAGCGAGATCTCGGCGTGCTCGGAGAGGCCCGTGTGAATGTGCTGCTGCTGAACCTCGCGCTGGATGCGCGGTACCCGATGCGGAAATAGTCGAGGTCGATCGCCAGGTGCGCCGTGACTCCGGGGCGCCGGCTTCACTCGATGTCGGCCGCAAATCGATAGCCGACCCACGGCTCGGTGACGAGGTATCGCGGGCGGGCAGGGTCGGGTTCGATCTTCTTGCGCAACTGCCCCATCAGCACCCGCAGGTGTTCCGGTTGATCGACGCTGTGGGGTCCCCAGATGCTCTTCAGGATCACGCGGTGCGTCAGCACCTGGCCGGCATGGCGCGCCATGATGGCGAGCAACTCGAATTCCTTCGGCGTCAGCCTGACCTCGGTGTCGCCCCGGGTGACGCGTCGCCGGTCGAAGTCAATGACGAGATCGCCCCGCTGCAGTTGACCTGAATCGGGCTGGTCGCCTGCGAGCCTGCGGCGCAGCGCGGCCCTCACGCGGGCCAGCAGTTCGTCGGGGCCAAACGGCTTTGTCACGTAGTCGTCGGCTCCCTCGTCGAGCGCGACGACCTTGTCTTTTTCTGCGCCCCTGGCCGACAGCACGAGAATCGGAATGTCCCATCGCTCCCGCACGCGGCGGCAGACGTCAAGACCGTCGATGTCGGGCAAGCCGAGGTCCAGCACGATGAGGTCCGGCTGTTCCCGCTCGATCGACGCAAGCGCGTCCCGTCCAGTCCCCGCCACCTCCACGTCGTAGCCGCGCGAGCGCAGCAGTGGTGTCATTGTTCGCTGGATGGATACCTCATCATCGACGAGCAGGATGCGTGCCTGGCGTGTCATGGCGATTCCGTGCCCGGAGCCGGCCGGATGCGGCTTGCCGTCGGGACATGCATGGTAAAGCACGCACCACCACCGGGCATATTCTCGGCCCACACGCGGCCGCCCTGCGCGGCAAGCAATCCCCGGGTGATGGCCAGCCCCATCCCTGTGCCGAATGCGAGCCTGCGAGCGCTGGCCCCCCTGTAGAACCGCTCAAACAGGCGCGGCAGATCCTGCGCGCTGATGCCGGGTCCCCGATCTCTGACGGCTAGTGTCAGCCCCTCGTCATCGACCTGAGCGATGACCGCGATCGCTGTCCCCGCCGGTGCGTACTGTCCCGCATTCTCCAGGAGATGCGCGAGGGCCGCGGCGGTCAGCCTGGGATCGACCTGCACCACCTTCGTGGTCTCCGCGTCAATCACCAATTGATGATCCTGCACCGCGCGCTGCGCCTGTTGAACCGCCGCGTCGACGACCTCTGACGGATGCACCCACTCCAGCTCGGCATCCACGCCACCGGTATCGATGCGGGCCATGTCGACGATGTTCTGGAACAGGCGATTCAGCCGTTCGACTTCCGACACCACGATATCTAGTTGTTCGACGCGCTGCGTCTCGGTCAACCACGACGCTCGCAGGTTGTTGGCCGCGACCCCGATGGCCGTAAGCGGGGTTCTCAAGTCGTGGCCAAGCGACGCCAGCAGCGCCGATTTCAACTCGGCGCCATGCCGGACGCGTTCGGCCGCCTGCCGTTCCTCCAGGAACTTCACGCGCTCGATAGCGATCGCCGCCAGACCGGCAATCGCGTCCAGTGTGCCGGGGTCGACCTGGCGTCCTGCCGTTGCCAGCAGGCCGACTGCGCGAGTGCCCAGGCGAAGCGGCACCAGCAGCGCTTCCACCCCAGTGTCGGTGACGACGCGGCGGTGCCCGCCGTAGGTTCGCGTCTGCGCATCGAACTCCAGCGCTCCGCGCGCAGTCGCGAGCGCCAGGTCCAGTTCGTGTCGATCGAGGATGACGCCGGACCCGGATTCGTGCAGGTGCCATGCTTCGGGGCCAGGCAGACATATACAGACGTAATCGAGGCTGAACCGGCGCGTCATGTACCTGGCAAGATCATCGACGGCATCACGGCTCTCGGTGGTCAGCAGGATGTCCCGGCTCAGGTCGAAGAGCCGATTCAGCTCGTCACGGCGCTCAGTGGCATCATCGGCGCGCTGCCGCGCGACGAGCGAAAGCCGGCTCGCCACGAAACTGACCGCCAGGAAGGCAAGCAGTGCGACCCAGTTCTGCGGGTCCGCGATGGTGAAGGTGCCGACCGGCGGCAGAAAGTAGAAGTTGACCGCCAGGACGGCCAGCACTGAAGCCGCCACGGCCACACGCAGCGTCGAGGCGGCGGCCAGCAGCAGAATTATGAGCAGGTACGAAAAAGCAACGACGGTCGGGTTGGAAATACCGACCAGCCCACGGTAGATGAGCGTCACGAGCACGAGCGCAGCGACGCCGGCAGCGAGGTGCCACACCTCACGGAACCGTCCACCGAGTGCGAAGATCGCGTTGGTTGTCACCACACACACAAGCCTTGTCGATCGATCGCTGCGATTCTAACCCTTCGATTCACGAAAGCGTCTACCGGATCAGCAGAAACGGCAACGCTGCGCCGACGCCTTCGTAGAGCACAGCCATCTCGGCCGCAGATCGGAATGAGCAGGTGCCCTCAAACGGCACCTTCGCGATCATGCTCCGAATCCGCCAGTCTCTCGACAAGACGACCTCCAAACGGGCATCCTCGAACATGAAGGTGTCGTTGCCAACCAGGAGGGAACTCTCGCGCCCGCTCTCACGACGCCGAATCGCGTCGCCGTCGATGTGGAACGCATTGCTGCTTTCGGCCGCAAAGACGCCGGCATCGAGGAACAGACGCGGCTTGTCGGCGTAGGGCCGGCCGTGATGCACACAGAACGTCTGGCAGTTGTCGCACTCGTTGCAGAAATCATCGACGTGCAGGATCTGGCGATCCTGCATGATGATGAACTCCTCAGAACCCGTCACAACCAGCCGCCCGCCGTCGGCGCCAACGACGGGTAGTGTCCAGCGCACCGGACGCATCGCGAAGGTGTAGTTCGACCGGTTCGGGCAGACCTCGACGCACTTGTCGCACAACGCGGCGCACTGCACACAGCGCAACGCCTCACGGCGCGCGGCGGCAGCGGCGATCGTGGATTCGACCAGGGTGAAGCTCACGCGCTCGGCCGCCGGCGTCAGATTCGGCTTGAATTGATGAATCCTCTGCGCCCTCACGGCCTTGACGTCGATGATGTCCTGCGCCGAAAGACGCAAGGGCCGCGAAGACGGCTGCGCAAATGGCACGCCCAGGCGGTCGCAGATCGACTCGGCCGCTTTACGTCCGTCCGCGCACGCCGTGATGATGCTGCCGGGTTCAACGACCATGTCGCCGCCGGCGTACACCCGGTCCGGACCGGCACACCGCGTCGCGTGGTCAACCACCACGCCGCCTTTCGCGTGGCGCGTCACCTGGCTTCCATCGAGAAACGTCAACTCGGGACGCTGGCCAACGGCCACGATGACCGTGTCGCACGGCACAACAAACTCGCTCCCGGGAATGGCCTTGGGGTTCCGCCTCCCGTCGGCCCCGGACTCGCCGAGCTCGTTGCGCACGCACCGGACGCCGATGACGCTGGCGCCATCGCGGAGGATCTCCACCGGGGCCACCAGTTCCTCGAGGCGATTGCCTTCTTCGAGCGCGCCGTCGAGTTCCTCGGGGGCAGCGGGCATCTCCGGGCGCGTGCGGCGATACAAAATCGTGACCGGACTGCCGACAAGTCGCTGCGCCGTGCGCGCGGCGTCCATCGCCGTGTCGCCGCCGCCGATGATGACGGGGCGCTTCCCTATCGCCACAGCCTGCCCGCGCCGCGCACGTTCGAGCATGGCCAGGGCGGGAATGACACCAGCGCCATCGACCCCGGGCACGTCCAGCGGCGCATCGCGCTGAAACCCTGCGGCAAGGTAGACCGCGTCGAACCCTCGCGCGAGCAACTCCTCCGGGGGGCCGCTGATTCTCGTGTTGAGCGCGATCGTCACGCCGAGCGCGATGATCCGGCCGATGTCCCGCTCAATGATCTCCGACGGCAGGCGGAATGGCGGAACCATGCGCAACATTCCGCCGGCGACACCCTTCGATTCGAAGATCGTCGCCTGCACGCCATTGAGCGCGAGAAATGCGGCTGCGGCGAGACCGGACGGGCCGCTCCCGATAATCGCAACTCGCCGTCCGGTCGGCGCCGCCAACCTTGACACATACTCCGCGTGCCCGCGTTCTTCGGCGATTCGCTTCAACGCGCGGATCGCGACGGTCTCGTCGTAGTCGTTACGGGTGCACCGCGTCTCGCACACCCTCGTGCACACGTAGCCGGTGACCCCAGGCAGCGGATTGCGGGCCAGGATGACCTCGAGCGCCCGGTCGTAATCGCCCTGCGCAATGAGCCACGCGTACTCGGGCACATCCTGCTCCACGGCGCACGCTTCGACGCACGGAGCGACGACGCAATCCCATAGCCCCAGGCCTGATGCCACCTTCGGCAGGCCGTGTGGAAACGCGTTCTTCTTGTACCGCGGATTCGAGAGCGCCTCGGTGGCGGCGCGGCCGACGTTGGACAACCGATCCTGCGAGTAATCTGCGACACTGGTCGCCCCGGCGGCGTTCATCGCCGTGCCGGCGTGCGCCAGCCAGTCGGTGAGGCGTGCATAGCCTCCCGGCTTCAGCAGATCGGTACACCCGGTCACCGGCAGCGCACCGCACGACAGAACGGTGGCGACATTGAGCGCATCGACGCCCGCCGAGTAAGAAACGTGCAGTTCGCCGTTGAACGCATGGAGCAACCGGTCGAACAGCTTCATCGTCACCGGATAGAGTGACCGACCGGACATGTACACTTCGTCGCCTGGCAACCGCCCGGTGTGGTTGCGCGTGGCCAGCGTGTTGCTCAACTTGACGCCGAAGGTCAGGCCTCGTTCCGTTCCTGCGCGCTTGAGCCTGGCAATCAGGCCAACGGCCCCGTCGTAGTGCAGATCGTGGTCGAACACGGCGTCGGGAATCTCGATCTCGATAAAGCCCAGCTGGCCGTTGACGATGTCACGCACCTCGTCGCGGCCGAGCAGGGTGGGATTGAGCTTGACGACGGTGTGGAGGTTCCGTTGGTCCAGCAGGTAGAGGGCAATGCGCTCGATCTCGTCCGGCGGGCAGCCGTGCATCGTCGAGAGGGTGACGCTGCTGACAATGCGGGCGGGAATCTCGATATCGGAGAATCGTGGGAACTGGCGACGCAGACAATCAGTGATCTGGCCGATCTGGCCGGACGCGTCAGCCATCACATCCAGGAAGTGCGTCATGCGGGGGCTGGTGATGCCTTCGAAGTTGTAGCCGACGCTCATGTCGAAGATGACACCAGGACCGCCAGACGGACTGCTCGACTGGCGGTCCCATCCGAGCAGCCGGGGCAGGATGTGTACGATGGCCCAGGCAACGATGTACTCGTGTGCCGATTGATCGAGGGTGAGCTCCTGGGACCACTCGACGTTGTAGCCCTCGTCGGTCATGTCGATGCAGGGACGAGGGATCGTCAGCTGGTCCCGCACCTGAACCGTCTTCAACTCCATGAATCGGCCGCCGCAGAGGAAGGCCGAGATGATGTTCTGGCTGAGTTGGGTGTGCGGCCCGGCCGAGGGTCCCACTGGTGTCGCGAGGTGGCGGCCGAACAGATCCGGCACCGCAAATGGCGCATTCGGCGCCGGCGTGTAGAACATTGATTCGGGGATGTCGAAGATCGAGCCGTGGCGCTCGTATTCCATGAGAATCCGGGCGAGTTGCGTCGCAAACGGCTGGATTCGCATGACATCGGACATGGAAGACAGTGCTCTGAGGCCAGGACCGGCGTAAGTGAGACGGCCTCCGCCAGACAGCATACGCCAGCGGGGCTCTTGTTCCTTCCGTCAATGCGGAGCGGTACCAGGGCGGCGCGGTCAGGCTGTCCGCTTTACTCGACGCCTGCTCAAACGCATAATACCGGCGGCGGCGACGCGTTCCGTCGTCGCCAAGCCGGCACTTGGTTCTCGCTTCGGTTCCGGTCAATGTCGTCGCAATACTGTGGAGTGGCATGTACGACGCCCTCGTCATCGGGAGCGGTTTTGGAGGTGCAATGGCCGCGCACCGCCTGGTCCGGGCGGGATGGCGTGTCCTGATGCTCGAGCGCGGGGACTGGGTGCCCCGCGGGCCTGACAATCGGGACCCGGCCGCGAGCATGCCGTTCACGCCCCAGTACTCGAGAGAGAGCGCCTACAGATGCGGGGACAGCGGCTGGGAACCGCAGATCGGCAGCGTGTTTTGCGTGGGAGGACCATCGGTCTTCTACGGCGGGGTGTCGTTGAGGTTTCGCGAAGAAGACTTCGCTCCGAGCGCAGAGATCGCCGGCGATTCGGGTGCGGCCTGGCCCTTCCGGTACGACGAACTCGAGCCCTACTACGGCGAGGCCGAGCGCATCCTCGGAGTCGCCGGCGACGACAGCGAGGATCCAACCCGCCCGCCCCGGCGCGACCCGTATCCCTACGCACCGGCACCCCTGGCTCGGGTATCCGAGCGATTCCGGGATGCCGCGCGCGACCTGGGCCTGCATCCGTTTCCGCTGCCCCTCGCGATCAATTTCACCAGGAACAATGGACGGAAGCCCTGTGACGGGTGTCGAGCCTGCGACACCTATGCGTGTGCCATCAAAGCCAAGAACGATACCGGCGTCGCGGTCATTGGCCCGCTCGAGGCGCAGGGCCTCGACCTGCGGACAAATACCGTTGTCACCCAGCTCGTCGCGACGGGATCGCGCATCTCGGAGGTTCGGGCCTGGGACCGGACGCGGAGGGAAGCCGTCTCCTTCAATGCCCGGCACATCATCCTCGCTGCGGGGGCCCTGGCCTCTCCTCATCTGCTTCTCGCGTCCGGGCTCGAGCGCGTGTCCCCAGCGGGCCATGCCGTCGGAGCCTACCTGATGCGCCACTGCTCGGGGATGGTGTTTGGCTTCTGCAACGATCGTCCAGATCCCGAGAAGGTGTTTCACAAGCAGCTCGCCGTTTTCGATTACTACCGCGGTGATCCAACGACTCGCGGCCGTCGATCTGAACGGATTGGCAGCATTCAGCAACTCTCCCCGCCACCCAAGATTCTGGTGGAATCGCATGGGCCCCGCATTCTTGCCGGGGTTCCACTCGGAGGGTTCGTCGAACATCTCGTCAGTGCGCTCGTGATGGTAGAAGATGAGCCGCACGTCGAGAACCGCGTATCCATTGACTGGACCGAGACGGATGCGATCGGCCTCCCGCGCCTTGAGATTCGCCACGCTTACAGTTTGCGAGACGAGGAGCGACGTCGCATGCTCGTCGGCCGGGCAAAGCGCATCCTGAGACGGTTCGGGGCGTGGTCGTTCTACACGCTGGATGTGAGGACTTTTTCCCATGCACTGGGCACCGTGCGCATGGGCGCCAATTCGGCCACCGCGCCGTTGGACGGCTGGTGCCGCTATCGAGGACTGGACAACCTCCTCGTGGTCGACGGCAGTGCGATGCCGACCTCCGGAGCCGTGAACCCGAGCCTGACGATTGCGGCCACGGCCCTCAGGGCGGCCGATCATCTTGTGACGAAAGCGTCGGCATGAGCGATATCGGCGCCGATCGACCGATGCGGCTGTGTTTCCTCGGCTGCGGTCGCGTGGCCGACGCGCACAGCCGCACGTTGCGCCGCTTGCGCCCTGGCGTGACGTGTTCGTACGCCAGCCGGACGATCGATAAGGCCAGGGCGTTGGCGGAGAAGCATGGCGGGGCCCCGGTGTTTGGCAGTTACGGCGAGGCGTTGGCGAGTCCCGATGTGGATGTGATTGCGGTGGTGACGCCCCCGGGCAGCCATCTCGAGTGGACGCTGGCGGCGATCGACGCCGGCAAGGATGTCATCCTCGAGAAGCCGCCGGTTCTTCGCTCGTCGGACTTCGGCGCCATTCAGAAGGCGTGCGAGGCGCGGAGCCGATTTGTCTACATCGCGGAGAACTACTTTTACAAACCGATCCTGGCAGCCGTGCGCGACACACTTGGCGCTGGGATTATCGGCGAACCGCTCTTTATCAACCTGAACGCGGTGAAGCGGCAACGCGCGGAGACCTGGCGGGATGATCCGCGCGAGGCCGGGGGCGGGGCGCTGTTCGAGGGCGGGATCCATTGGATTAATTTTGCCGGCGCACTTGGCTTCACGATCCGCAGCGTCAAAGCGGCGCGGCCGGGGGCGGCGGCGGGCCTCGAGCGCAGCATGGCGCTGCTGATTGAGTACGACGAGGGGCCTGTCGGCGTGCTGTCGTACTCCTGGGAGGTCGCATCCCCGCTCAAGGGGCTTCGGGTGTCGCGTATCTACGGGCGCGAGGGGAGCATCGTGTTCGAGTCGAACGGGCTGTTTCTCGCGACCTCAGGCCACCGGTGGCGCATTCGATTCCCGAATCTCGGTGACATGTTAGGCTACACGGGAATGTTTGCCGACTTCCTGCGGGCGTGGCGGGCGCGAACAGAGCCGCGCATGACGCTGGCCCGGGCGAGGCGCGATATCGAAGTCATCGAAGAAGCGTATCGATCCGCCGGCGTGGCTCCCGGGTAGGCCCCTATGTTTGATTACCGCCGAACGCCGTATCTTGCCTTCCTCTACGCGGCCGTGATCGGGTCCACCGTGATCGCGATCGTCGAGATGCCCGCTCGGCCGCTGACCCTGGCCCAGTCGGTGCTGTTCTACGCGCTGTCGTACCTGCCGGCGCTCGGTCTTTCGATGTTGAGCGACCCCGCGTCGAAACGGGCCAGGGCGGAGTACATGAAGATCGACTTCTATGCGCCGAAGGACGGCACGGACGCAAGTGCCGCGGCGGCCCGCGCCTCACGCACGACGCACGTGACGCACGTAACGCACACGACGCGGAAAGGAAGGATGACATAGTGCAGGCCGGTCACGCCGCACTTGCTGGCACGATCGCCTCGTTCGCGCCCCAGATGACCGCAGCGGCGGGCGGCCCGACCATCCATGGGTGGGAGGCGATCGGGGTGGTGTTTGTCACGCATTTTCTTCCCAACCTCGACATCATCCCCATCAAGCTGAAGTGGGCGCCGGACCGTTTCCACTGCACGTATTCCCACTCGCTGCTGTTCGCCGCAGTGGTGGGGCTGGCGCTCTGGCCGATCAACGCCTCGTGGGCGCTGCTGGCCGTCGTCAGCCTGCTGCTGCACTTCGCCGCCGACCTCGGCAGCAGCGTCGGGCTCCCGCTGCTGCTGCCGTTCAGCCGAAGAAAGTTCTCGCTGTATCTGTGGGCGGACACCGGCCACTCCGGGTGGTTTGCCTTCAAGAGCACCTACGAGCAGGCGTGGACGTGGATCACTGAGGGCGGGATGTTCGTCGTGTTCGCGGTCCGATTGTACCAACTCGGGGTGTGGCCGCTCGGATGATACACGAGCCGGGCGAAAGGCCAACACCGTGAGCTTCGCGGATCTTCCTGCTCTGGGCACCACCGCGTTGTGGGCCGCCACGTTCCTGATCGCGCTCGTGAGCGGGCTCATCCCCTTCGTTATCAACATCGAGCTGTACCTGCTGGCCGTAGCGACGCTGACCAAGGCGTCTCCGGTCGCCATCGTGGCCTTGACGACGGCGGGGCAGATGCTGGCGAAGTTCATCTTGTACCAGGTCGGCCGAGGCGCGCTGAAGGTGAAGTGGATTCGGAGCAGTGCGACATCCAAGGCGGCGGACGCGTTCGTGAAGCACCCGGCGAGCGGCATGACTATCGTGGCGGTCAGTGCCGTCACCGGGTTTCCGCCGTTCTACGGCGTGAGCCTGATGGCGGGCACGCTGCGGCTTCCGCTCGTCGCGTTCCTGACGGTGGGAACCGTCTGCCGCGCGATTCGTTTCGGGGCAGTCTACTGGGCGCCCAGCCTGTTTGACTTCTCCAGGTAGCCCCTCCGGACACGACCCGGCTTCTCTTTGGCGCGCCAATCGAGTGGCGGTGGATCGACGCGTCTATTCCGGCCCGGGACGCTTGTCTTTCGAGCGTGGCCTTGTATCATGGGCGCGTCCGCCTTGTTCGCATACTGAGGCGGATCCGCCAACATCAGGAGGATTCCGATGGTACGCCGCGCCAGTCGATTGCCGGTTCCAACGCTCGTCATTCTGCTCGTCACTGTCGCGTCTCTGATTGCCGTTGTTGCGCAAGATCGCGCGAACTACGCGCCGGCAGCCGTCACGGCCGCCGATTACGCACGGGCCGAGAAATTCCTCGGACCGGGCGTGTCGGGACTGGTCGTCGGCGGTTCCGTGACTCCCGCCTGGCTGCCGGATGAACGCTTCTCCTACCGCAGCGTCACCGCCGATGGGACGGAGTTCGTCCTCGTCGATCCGGTCAGGCGCACGCGCGGGCCGGCGTTCGATCACGCGAAGCTCGCGGCCACACTGTCGGCGGCGGCGGGCATCACGGCCACGGCGCGTGAGCTGCCGTTTCAGTCGATCGAACTCTCGGCGGACACGAAGATGGTGTCATTCGACGCGGCAAAGCGCCGATGGTCGTGCGACGTGGCCGGGGCGAAGTGCGTCGCCACAGGCGATGCGATTGGCGGACGCGGCGCGGGCGGGCGCGGGCGGGGGGGACAGGGCGGCCGGGGTGGCCGGGGTGACGCCGCCGCTGGCGTGACATCGCCGGACGGCAAGCGCGCGGTCTTCGTCCGCGACTGGAATCTCTGGGTGCGCGAGATCGCCACGAATCAGGAGAAACCGCTCACCACCGATGGCGCGAAGAACTTCGGGTACGCCACCGACAACGCGGGGTGGGCCGGAAGCGATCGCGCGATCGCGCTCTGGTCGCCGGATTCGAAGAAGGTCGCGACATACCAGCAGGACGAACGCGAGGTCGGCGACATGTACCTGGTCGACACCAGGGTCGGCCATCCCACGCTCAAGGCCTGGAAGTACCCGCTGCCCGGCGACAAGGCGGTGGCCATGCTGCAGCGCGTCATCATCGACGTCGACGCCGCGCGCGTCACGCGTCTCCAGATGCCGCCCGACTACCACCGCGCGACGCTCGGCGACAATTTCAGCCTCAACGACATGAAGTGGAGCCCGGACGCCGCACAACTGGCGTTCGCGTCCACGTCGCGCGATCACAAGCAGGCAACCGTCCGTCTCGCCGACGCCGCCACGGGTGCGGTGCGTACGGTGTTCGACGAGACGGTGCCCACGCACTTCGAATCAATCGCCGGCTGGCAGGTCCTGTGGACGACCAACGAAGTGATCTGGTCATCGCAGCGCGACGACTGGGGACAGCTCTATCTCTACGACCTGGCAAGCGGGAAGCTCAAGAGCCAGATCACCAGCGGCGAGGGCCCGGTGACAGAGATTGCACGGGTAGACGAGAAGACGCGGACCATCTGGTTCACGGCGCTCGGGCGCGAGAAAGGCCAGGATCCGTATTTCCGGCACGCCTACCGCATCGGAATGGACGGCAAGAATGTCGTGTCCTTGTCACCCGACGATGGCGACCACACGGCGCAGTTGTCGCCGTCAGGCCGCTTCTTCATCGACACGTACTCGAAGCCGGATGTTCCGCCGGTGGTCACGCTGCGGGACGGCGACGGCAAACTGGTGATGCCGCTCGAGCGGGCTGACATCTCGAAACTGCTCGCCACGGGCTGGAAGCCGCCGACGCCGATTACGATGAAGGCGGCCGACGGCAAGACGGACATCTACGGGCTGCTCTTCCGGCCGACCAGCTTTGATCCTTCGAAGAAGTACGCCGTCGTCAACAACGCGTACCCGGGCCCTCAATCGGGCAGCACGGGCTCACGCACGTTCTCGGCCGCCAGAGGCGACCGGCAGGCCCTCGCCGAACTCGGCTTCATCGTCGTCACGATCGACGGCCGCGGCACGCCAAACCGGTCCAAGTCGTTCCACGACGCGTACTACGGGGCGATGGGCCGCGACAACACGCTGCCGGACCAGGTGGCGGGTATGAAGGATCTGGCCCGCAGATTCCCCTGGATTGACCTCGACCGGGCCGGCATGTGGGGCCACTCTGGAGGCGGCTTCATCGCGGCCGACGCGATGTTCCGCTATCCGGACTTTTTCAAGGTGGGCATCTCGGAGTCGGGCAATCACGACCAGCGGAACTACGAAGACGACTGGGGCGAGCGGTACCAGGGTCTGCTGGTGAAGAACGCCGACGGCACAGACAACTACGCGGCCGAGGCCAACCAGACGCTGGCGAAGAACCTCAAGGGCAAGCTGCTGCTCGCGCACGGGATGATGGACAACAACGTCCCGCCGTCCAACACCATGCTGGTGGTCGAGGCGCTCATCAAGGCCAATAAGGATTTCGACCTGCTGGTGCTGCCGAATCAGCCGCATGGATACGGCGATCAGGCGCCGTACATGATGCGCCGGCGCTGGGATTACTTCGTCAAGTGGCTGCTCGGCGCGGAACCGCCGAAGGAGTTCCTGATGCAGCCAGCGCCGTCGGGCGGGCGCGGGCAGTAGAATAGGCTCGTCCAATTTCTGGAGTCACATCATGCGCCGAATCCGTGTGTTCCGCACCACCCTCCTCGCGTCTCTCGTTGTCGTGCTGGTCGCAACGCTGGCGTCGGCCCAGCCGGCCAAACGCGCCATCACACTCGATGACCTGCACAAGATCAGGCCGGTCGGCGATCCGCAACGGTCGCCCGACGGGAAGTGGGTGGCCTACACCGTCGGGACCACCGACGTCGAGAAGGACAAGCGCGACTCCGACATCTGGATGGTGAGCTGGGACGGCACCCAGCAGCTGCAAATGACGTTCACCGCGGACAGCCGCGAGAGTGCGCCGCGCTGGAGCCCCGATGGCCGTTACCTGTCGTTTCTCACGAGTCGCGGCACGGAGGACGAAAAGAAGCTGGGCGCGCAGATCTGGCTGCTCGACAGGACTGGTGGTGAGGCGCAGAAACTGACCGACATCAAGGGGGGCGTCAGCGACTATTCCTGGTCGCCCGACGGCAAGAAGATCGTGTTCGTCGCCAGCGACATCGACCCGACCGATGAGCCGGAGAAGATGGAAGGCTGGAAGCGCAAGACCGAGCCCCCCATCGTCATCGACCGGTACCACTTCAAGCAGGACATCGAGGGGTATCTCAAGAAGCTGTACTCGCACATCTGGATCTTCGACGTCGCGACGAAGAAAGCGGAGCAGATCACCAAGGGCAACGTGGACGACAGCTCGCCGGCGTGGTCGCCAGATGGCACGCGACTCGCGTTTGTGGGCCGTCGCGATCCCGACGCCGATCGCAACGAGAATTCCGACATCTTTGTCGTCGACGCCCGCCCGGGCGCCGAACCGAAGAAGCTCTCGACGTTCGTGGGAACCAACGGAGGACGTCCCGCCTGGAGTCCGGATGGCCAGTGGATCGCGTTTCTGCAGGGCGACGAAGCGAAGTACTCCGCCTACCAGCAGGAGGTGCTCGCGATTGCCCCGGCGGCGGGCGGCGCGGTCAGATTGTTGACCACGGCCCTCGACCGGCCGGTGGCTGATCCGCTGGTCTGGACGGCCGATGGCAAGGCGCTGCTGTTCGAGGTGGCCGATGATCGCGTCACGTACATCGGCCGGACGACCACGGCTGGCGGTGCGGTCGAGAAGCTGACGTCTGGCCGCCGCACCGTGTCGAATCTCTCGCGCGGCAGCGACGGCGCGCTGACGCTGGTGACGGGCACCGCCACCGAATTCGGGGAAGTGTGCGCGTTCGAGAACGGAGCGTTCCGCAAACTGACTCACCAGAACGACGCGCTGCTCGCCCAGTTGCAGTTGGCCACCACCGAGGACTTCACGTCGAAGAGCAAGGACGGCACCGTCGTCAACGGCCTGATGGTAAAGCCGGCGTCGTACACGGCCGGCCAGAAGTACCCGATGGTGCTCTACATCCACGGCGGCCCGAACGGGCAGGACGAGCATCAGTTCAGTTTTGACCGGGAGTTCTTCGCCGCCAACGGGTACGTGGTCCTCTCTGTCAACTACCGGGGCAGCAACGGGCGCGGAGGCACGTATCAGAAAGCCATCTTCGGCGACTGGGGCAACAAGGAAGTGGTCGATCTGCTGGGGGCCGTTGATCAGGCGATCGCCGCGGGCGTGGCGGATCCCGAACGGCTGGGCATCGGGGGATGGAGCTACGGCGGCATCCTGACGGATTACTCGATCGCGACCGATCCCCGATTCAAGGCGGCCGTCAGCGGGGCAGGCAGCGCGCTCCAGCTCTCGATGTATGGCAGCGACCAGTACATCGTGCAGTACGAGCGCGAGATTGGCCCGCCCTGGAAGAGCCGCGATCTGTGGATCAAGATCTCGTATCCGTTCTTCCAGGCCGATCGGATCAAGACGCCGACGTTGTTTCTGGGCGGCCAGAAGGACTTCAACGTGCCGATCATCGGCGGCGAGCAGATGTACGAGGCGCTCAAGAGCCTGGGGGTGGACACGCAATTGGTGGTCTATCCCGGCCAGTTCCACGGATTGACGGTGCCGAGCTACCAGCGCGACCGGCTGCAGCGGTTCCTGGCCTGGTACGACAAGTACTTGAAGCCGGCCAAGTAGCGCCGTTACGCCTGTTCCACCGCCGCGGCCACGGCGTCGCGCAACGCCGTCAACCCTGCCGCCACATCCGGACCGAGGTGCACGCGCAGTGCGCGGCGGCCACGCTCGGCGAGCACCTGGAAGTCGCCCCGCGCCTGTGCCGCTTTCACCACGCCGAACGTGTACCTGCGCCCTGGCACCGGCAGGTCGAGCACGTCGTCGCATGTCACCTGCAGGAAGACGCCGCTGTTGGGCCCGCCCTTGTAGACCTGGCCAGTCGAGTGGAGAAAACGCGGGCCGAACCCGAGGCAGGTGGCCACCCGGCGGCGATCGCGAACCAGATGCCGGGTCGCCTGGAGCAGCGTCTGGTTGGCGGTGTTCATCGGAACGTAGGCGACAAGCGCCGCGTAGTCGCCGTTGCCAGCGCGGCCAAAATGAGCGCGGAGGTACGCCTCGGCCGATCGGTTGGCGCCGACCAGCGCCTTCAACTCGGCGGCGTTCCGATCGTCCGCGAAGAACATCAGCGGGCCATCGGCGAGGATCGGTGTTTCGGGAGGCAATGAACCCGCCGCCTCGTACGCCTCCGTCAACCGCTTTGTGGCGATCTTGCTGGCCTCGACATCGGGCTGATCGAACGGGTTGATGCCAAGCAGCGCGCCCGCCACAGCGGTCGCGATCTCCCAGCGAAAGAACTCCTGCCCCAGTGAGTACTCGTCCGCGACCGAGATTCGCACGACGGCGTGGCCGGCCTGCTCGATGGCCGCCACCGACACGTCCTGGTACACATCCGGAGCCGTCGCAAGACGCAGATACACAAACATGCGATCGTCTCGATACTGGCCCGGCATCCCGGGGGTTTCGAGATCGACCGGGATGATTCCCATCCCGTTCTTGCCCGTCGATTCCGCCACCAGTTGCTCCAGCCAGGCACCAAGGTCGCAGATTCCCGGCGATGCCAGAATGGTGAGCTTGTCCTTGCCGTGGCGGGCCAGCACGCCGAGCGTCACGCCCAGCAGCACGCCCGGGTTGGCGGAAGCCGGCACACCCGCGGAACACGCATGCACCATCTGCGCCGCGCGATCGAGGAACCGGGCGACATCGATGCCCATGATGGCGGCGGGCACCATGCCGAAAGCGGAGAGCGCCGAATAGCGGCCGCCGATACTCGGCGCGCCGTGGAAGATGTGCCGGAAATGGCGGCTGGTCGCGAGGGTTTCGAGCGACGACCCGGGATCGGTGATGGCGATGAAGCGCCGGCCGACCTCGCGGCTCCCGACCCGTTGTTGCACACGGTCGTAGAAGTACTCGAGCAGGATGTTCGGCTCGAGCGTGCTGCCAGACTTGCTCGATACGATGACGATCGTATTCGCCAGATCGACGCTCGACGCGACGGCCGCGATTTGCCCGGGATCGGTCGAGTCGATCACGTGGAGGTCCGGGGCCCCGCTGACGCGGCCAAACGTCATCCGCAGCACTTCCGGGCACAGGCTCGATCCGCCCATCCCGACCAGGAGCGCGTGCGAGAATCCCGCCTGCCTCACATCTTCTGCCAGCGCCCTCAAGACGGCGAGTTGCGCGATCTGATCGCCGACAATCGACAGCCAGCCAAGCCAGCGGGATTCGTCGGCATGACTCCACAACGACGCGTCGCGCGCCCACAAGCGGGTCGTGCTGTCGGAGGCCTGCCAGGCAGCCAGCGCCTCATCTATCGCCTCGCCAAGCGATCCCGCAACCGATCGGATCACCGCCCACCAGCCCGTTGCGGCACGGCCGCGCTCTTGGCGGCCACCGCGTCAAGCAGGCGGCTGAATGCCACGGCGAACTGCGTCACACCGTCGGCGAGCAGATGCGCGGTCACCTCGCGGATCGAAATGCCGCCGGCTTCGATCCTTCGGAGCGCAGCCGCGGCATCTTCCGGCGAGTCCTCGAGGCTGGCGCGAACCTCACCATGATTGCGGAAGGCCTCGAGTGTGGCCGGCGGAATCGTGTTGACGGTATCGGCGCCGATCAGTTCCTCGACGTAGATCACGTCGCGGTAGGCCGGGTTCTTGGTGCTGGTGCTGGCCCAGAGCAGTCGCTGGGTCCGGGCGCCCCGTCCGGCGAGCGCCTGCCAGTGCGGTGTGCGGAACGCCTGCAGGTAGCGATGATACGCGAGTCGCGCGCTGGCAATCGCCGCCTTGCCGGCCAGCTTCGCGAGACGGTCCCGCTCGTCGGCGTTGGTCGAGGCGGCGGCCTTTTCGGCGAGCCTGGCATCGATGACGCTGTCGATCCGGCTCACGAAGAAGCTGGCCACGCTGGCCACGCGGCTCAGATCGCCGCCGGCAGCCGCACGTGCGTCCAGCCCGGCGATGTACGCCTCGGCCACCTTCTCGTACATCTCGACCGCAAACAGCAGCGTCACGTTAATGTTGATGCCGTCGCTGATGAGTTGCCGGATCGCAGGGATGCCTTCGGGGGTGGCAGGCACCTTGACCATCAGGTTGTCGCGGCCGACCGCCTTCCATAACCGGCGCGCTTCATCGAGCGTGCCCGGCGTGTCGGCGGCCAGCGTCGGCGACACCTCCAGGCTGACGAACCCGTCGCGACCGTTGGTGCGCTCGTAGACCGGGCGCAGGATATCGGCGGCGTCCTGGATGTCGGCAATCGCCAGCGCCTCATAGAGCGGCTTGGGGCCGATGACGCCTGCCGCGACATGCCTCGCGAGCGCATCGGTGTAGTCGGTGCTGCCCGCGATTGCTTTTTCGAAGATGGCGGGGTTCGACGTCACGCCAGCCACGCCGTCTTCGTCGACCATGCGGCGCAGTTCACCGTTCTCGATGATCTGCCGGCGGATGTAGTCGAGCCAGACCGACTGCCCGTATTGCCCGAGTGCCTGCAACCGATTCATGCGAGTTGTCCTCCCAGCACGGTTCTGGCCACCTCCGCGACATGTTCGGACGTGAAGCCGAAGTGTTTCATGACGACCTTGAGGGGCGCCGACGCGCCAAACGTCTTCATCCCGATAACAGCGCCGCGCTGGCCGATGTAGCGATCCCATCCGAGCGTGGTCGCGGCTTCGACAGCCACGCGGGCGTCCACCGCCGGCGGCAGGACGCTGTCGCGATAGGCCCGATCCTGCTTCTCAAAGAGGTCCCACGACGGCATGCTGACGACGCGGGCCTTGATGCCCGATGTGAGCAACTGCTCGCGGGCGTCGAGGCACAGCGCCACCTCGCTGCCGCTCGCAAGCAGCAGCACGTCCGGCGAACCGTCGGCCGCATCGGCCAGCACGTAGGCGCCCCTGGCGACCCCCGAGGCCGGCGCGCACCGGGTCCGATCAAAGGTCGGCAGCGCCTGCCGCGTCAGCAGCAGCGCCACCGGTTCGTGCGTGAGCGGCATGATCAGGCGCCACGCTTCGAGCACTTCGTTGGCGTCGGCCGGCCGCAGCGTGATCAGGCCGGGCATCGCGCGCAGTGACGGCAGCTGCTCGACGGGCTGGTGCGTCGGCCCATCCTCGCCGACGCCGATCGAATCATGCGTAAACACGTAGATGACCGGCAACGCCATCAATGCGGCCAGGCGCAGCGACGGCCGCCCGTAGTCGCTGAAAATGAAGAAGCCCGACCCGTACGGCCGCACGCCGCACAGGCAGAGACCGTTCAGAATCGCGCCCATCGCGTGTTCGCGGATGCCAAAGTGCACGTTCCGGCCTTCGTACGCGCCAGCGGCGAAATCACTGGCGCCTGGCATCACGAGCCGTGTCTTCGTCGAGGGCGTCAGGTCGGCCGAACCGCCCATGATCCACGGCACCCGCGCGGCAATCGCATTCAACACTTTCGCCGAGGCTTCCCGCCCAGCCATGCCCTTGGCGTCGGCCGGGAACGTCGGCAATCCCGCGTCCCACGCTTCCGGCAGCTCCCGGCGTTGCATCCGCTGCAGATGATCGGCCTGCTCGGGGTATTCGCGCGCGTAAGCGTCGAGACGCGCCGTCCACTGCTCGCTCAATTGCCGGCCGCGACGACCGATGCCGGCCGCGAAGTGCTCGCGCACCTGGTCCGGCACGAGGAACTGCGCGGCTTCGGGCCATCCGTAGTTCTGCTTCGTGAGGCGGACTTCCTCCGCTCCGAGCGGTTCGCCGTGCGCCTCTCTGGTGCCCTGCTTGTGCGGCGCGCCGTACCCGATCACGCTCGAGACGATGACGAGCGTTGGCCGGTCTGTGGTGGCCCGAAATGTCGAGAAGGCGTCATCCAGTCGGGCGAGATCGTTGGCATCCGGAACGCGCACGACGTTCCATCCATAGGCCGCGAACCGTGCGCCGACGTCCTCAGAAAAGGCGAGCGTGGTTGATCCTTCAATCGTGATGTGGTTGCTGTCGTAAATCCAGCAGAGGTTGTCGAGTTTCAGGTGCGCGGCGAGCGACGCCGCCTCGCTCGAGAGCCCTTCCATCATGCAGCCGTCGCCAACCAGTGCGAAGACGTCGAAGTTGAACAGGTCGTAGCCGGGACGGTTGAAGTGCTGGCCCATCCAGCGGCTCGCCATGGCCATCCCCACGCTGGTGGCGGCACCCTGGCCGAGCGGCCCGGTGGTGGTCTCGACACCGGTCGTGATCCCGTACTCGGGATGACCGGGACACCGGCTGTGCAACTGGCGGAACTGCTGGATCTGGTCGAGCGGGACGGCGAGTTCGCTGGTTGTGCGCGAGTCGGCGTCAACCGCCTTCACGCCGATCAGATGCAGCATCGAGTACAGCAGCATCGAGGCATGGCCAGCCGACAGCACGAAACGATCGCGATTGGGCCAGAGCGGTTGATCCGGATCGAATCGCAGGAAGCGCTGCCACAACGTGTACGCGACCGGCGCCATGCCCATCGGCGCGCCCGGATGACCCGAGTTCGCCGCCTGGATCGCGTCCATCGACAATGTGCGGATGGTGTTGATGGCCAGTTGTTCGAGCTGGGCCGACGCGTCGATCACGCTGCTTCTCCTCTGGTCACGGGAAATGCACTCCTGGACACTTTCTGTGGGCTTCATCTTACCGAATGAAACAAGTGTCCGTCACCCCCGTGAGGCAACCGATCTCGCATTGAGATCGTCATGAGAGTGCTTTCGTGGGAGTCCGCCTCGCAACCAACCAGACACCGGCCGCCGCGACCACACCGAACTCCGTCGTCAACACCCACCAGGGCAGTTGCCAGCCTCCGCCCGAGGCCGACACGCGCCACACGAAGTACGTCAGCAGCGAGGTTTGCGTCCAGATCAGCAGCGGAACCGTCGCTCGCTCGACGAGAAACGGGCAGAGCCACAGGAGGTACCACGGGTAGACGGTCGGCGACAGCAGCAATGCCACACCCATCGGCCACGCCCACGCCGATGGCGCGAGCTCTCTGGATCTCCACCGGAACCACGCGGCCGCCACCAGGCCCGCAACCAGAGGCAGCGCCACCAGGGCGCGCATGCCGATCGCGCTCTGGGCCATCGCATACACCGGCCCGTTGAAGCGCCACTTCGCCAGGTAGGCAGGCAACGCCCCGATCGGCGCGGTCAGCGTGCCGCCCGTGAATGGCAGCGCCAGCAGCAGCCCGAACCCCGCGGCGATCACCGCGTCCCGAACACGAATCCTCCTCCAGAACAGTGGTGCGAGGACGATCGGCACGAACTTCAATTCGATCGCCGCCACAAACGCGATGGCCGCCAGCCATCCCATCCGATTCGACAGCGCCAGAAAGGACACCATCAGCAGCGCGGCGCCCACCACATCCAGATGGCCGCTCCCCGCGATTTCGAGAATGACCAGCGGATTCCACGCGTACACCAGCACGAGCCACGCGCTTCGACCGGACGCCACCAGCCATCGCATCACCAGAAAGATGATGATCAGATCGAGCAGGACGAAGGTCAGCTTGAACGCGATGACCGACTGGTCAATCGCGGCGATGCCTCGAAACACCCACTCCGCAAACGGCGGATACATCGTCGGCTGCCCGGGGTGATTCATCTTGCGCGTGGTGTCGGTGTGCAGGAAATCAAGGGCCGGATCGGCCGGAACGGCCTGGTAGGGATTGACGCCGAAGGCCTGGGCGCGGCCGTCCCAGATATACCGGTAGATGTCGTCGGACAGCGTCGGATCGGCCGGGACCAGGGGCGCGCGGCACAGTACAGCCAGCGCGAGGCACACCCAGAGACCCGCGCGGCCAGGCACCCGGCCTCGCGAAATCAACCACATCGCGAACAGGTAGATGGCCGACGCCACCGCGGCCAGCACCAGGACGATCCCGGTGTCGCGGCGGACATCAAGTCGGGCCGCCACCGCCATGGTTGCGGCCAGCGCGACGCCGAGTGGAATCAGCAGGGTGCGCAAGGGCGTGAACTACGGCGCGAGACGCGCTTCACGCGTCTGAACCAGAGACGCGTCCATCTTGTCGAGCACCACTTCGCCGCTCGGCCGCCGGAATCCGAGCGTCAACGCACCAGTCGGGCATTCGGCGACGCACGCGGAACAGCGGACACACTCGGGATCGACCACGGGAAGGTCCTTGTTCGCGAAGTTCATCACGTCCACCCCCGCGTGGCAGACCCGCGTGCATTCGGTGCACGACGTGCACAAGGCCTTGTCGGGGAAGATCCGGAAGCGAGTGCCGCGCGCGTAGATGTGCATCAGTGCGCCAAGCGGGCAGGCAAACCGGCAGAAGGCGCGGCCGCTCAGGAAGAAACACAGCCCCAGCCCGAACACGCCGGCCATCATGACGTCGACCAGCCAGGCGTAGTTGAGGTACGGGACGGCGTTGTAGAACCAGCCGAAGCCAATCGCCGCCCACGAGGACGCCCCGTTGGCCCAGCCCCACAGGTGAAGTCCCAGCAGCGCGACGGAGAGGGCGAGCACACCCTGCCCCAGCATGTTCAGCCGGTTCCACTGCGGCCCGTGCGGCATCTTCTCGCGCTGCCGGTCTCCCACCGTCTCGGCCACGGCGCCCCACGGACAGATCCACCCGCAATACCCGCCCTTGCCCCATCGACGCACCATCAACGGGAGGATGGCAGCCAACTGCAGGGCCGAGATCTCGACCCAGAGCCACATCGGGCGATCGGCAAAGACGTTGGCCACGTTGAGCGGAAACGGCACGATGAGCCCGTACGCCCGCCAATAGGCCCGCTCATGCCCGCGGAACCCGTCAAGGCGTTCGAAAAGAGCGTCGGCTAGAACCCGCATTCGCTCGCCGGGCTCGAAGTAGCCGTTGCGGCCAGCCCACGGCAGGAGGATCTCGGGCAGCAGGCAGAGAAAAAACCACTGCACGAACATGAGCGAGAGCGTCTGCCACAGCACGTAGCGAGTACGCGTGCGCCGGATGCGCCGAATGCCGAAGATGGAGACGACCAGGGCATAGACGAACGTGAAGTAGAACGATGGGCGGCCAAGCGCCAGCTTGATCGTGTACAGCAGATGGGGTTCGGTACCAGCCCGCTGGCCAATCGCGCCGCCGATCGCATCGATCATGCGAGGCACGTCGTAGGGAAAGGCCTGGTACCTGGCCACGACCTGCTGGAACGGGAACTCGGGATAGCTGCCCTTCCAATGCAGGACCAGGAAGCACAACAACAGGGACAGTCCCAGCCACGCCCAGGTCACCGCGTCCCAATCGCCGCGCAGCGGCAGATGCGAACGCCTGAAGAACCCGGCCGGCCCCTCGCGGCCGATCATCGCGAACACGGCGTGGTTCGGGATGGTCGTCTGCCGCTGGTCCGCATCGAGCAGCGTGACCGTGGCGGGTTCGATGCGGGCGACAGTGGTCGCCGGCAGGATCTGAATGGACCCCGGCCCCTCCGGGCTCTTCATGGTCCTCATCGTCGCCGTCGTCACATAGGGTGACACCGGAGCCTCGATGTGTACGTCGGCGGATGGATCTCGCTCCAGCGCGCGGAGCTTGTCGAGGTTCTCCCGGGACGGCTTCGAAAGCGCCGCCTGCCGATGACTCAGCGTGACCTTGGCACCGCAGGAGACCAGCGCGACGGCCGCCTCGACGGCGGCATTGCCACCTCCGACGACGAGCACCTGCTTCCTGGCGAATTCCTGCGGATCGTAGAGGCGGGTCTGGACCTTGTCCAGATGTCCGCCGGGGCAATCCAGTGTCCGGTGGATGCCGCGACGACCGATGGCCACCAGGACGCGTTGCGCCCGCGTCACGCTCGTGTCGGCGTGGTGCAGCCGGCATTCGTGGCCCGCCTGTTCGATGTGATCGATCCGCGAGACGATCGGCTCGATGCCTGCGGCCACGCGCTGGCGTTCGAGTTCGGCGAGCAGATCGGCCTTCTTGGATGCGGTGATCAGGAGGGCGCTCTCCGGGTCGCCGCCGGTCGGGTAGGCGTGAATCTCCATCCGCCCGGGAATGTCGGCGATCGTGGCAAACGCTCTTGTCGCGTCGTACACGGCACAACGGAGCCCGGCGCGCTGCGCCGCGATGGCCGCGGCGATGCCCGCTGCGCCGGCGCCTACGATGGCGACGTCGAGCACGCCGGGATCACTGGAGGCCTTGAAGCCAGGCTCGCTCAGGATGTATGTGATCGCGCTCGCGCCGCCTGCCGCCGAACGCTTGAGCAACGGCGTGCCGGCCAGATCGCCGATGATGCGAACGCCTGGGATGGCGGTGGTTCCGCCCGGGCCGGATTGCGGCAGCGGTTCAACCGTCCCGGCCGGCCATTGGGCGTGCAGCCATCGGCGATACGTCGCGAGCATCAGACGCGAGCTACCCTGAACACGCGTGCTGCACTTCTTCCACCGTCTTGGGAATGGGCGAACCGAGCACTCTGTGTCCGTCCTTCGTCACCAGGACGTCGTCTTCGATGCGGTAGCCGCGCGCGTCGCGATACTGCTCGACGGTGTCGTAGTTGATGAACGCGGCGCACGTCTTTGCGGCCTTCCACTGATCAATCAGCGCCGGGATGAAATAGAGTCCCGGCTCGACGGTCAGCACGAAACCCGGCTCGAGCTTCCGCGCGAGCCGCAGATAACCCAGGCCAAACTGCGTGCTGCGCGCCACACTGTCGTCGTAGCCGACAAACTGCTCGCCGAGATTCTCCATGTCGTGGACGTCCATGCCCAGCATGTGGCCCAGGCCGTGCGGGAAGAACAGCGCGTGCGCGCCGGCCGCCACCGCTTCGTCGACATCACCCTTCATCAGGCCGGCCGCCTTCAGATCGGTCGCGAACGTGCGCGCGGCCAGCAGGTGCACGTCCTTGTAGGGCACGCCTGGCTTGATGGCGTTGATCGCGCTCACCTGCACCCGGAGCACCATCTCGTAGATCTCGCGCTGGCGCGACGTGAAGGCCCCGCCGACCGGGATCGTGCGCGTGATGTCGCTGGCGTTGTGATTCGGCGTCTCCACGCCCGAATCCAGCACCATCGCGTCGCCGGCCTGCAGTTTGTTGAGGTGGAACGGATTGTGGAGCGTTTCGCCGTGCACCGAGCAGATCGGCGGGAACGAGAAGGCAAAGCCTCGCGCCGTCGCAATCCGCGCGATCTCGGCGACGATCTCGCGCTCGTAGCGCCCGGGGCGCGCAGCCGGCATCGCCGCCAGGTACATCTCGCGCGACACATTCACCGCCGCATCGATGTCGGCCACTTCGGCCGCGCTCTTATAGCTGCGGTGCGCCACGATGGCCTTGTGCAATGCGGCCGATCGGTAATCGCGCACCGCCGACGGGTGGAGCCCGAGCAGCCCTGCCAGTTTCAACGTGTGCTCGGGTCGATACGGCGCCAGGAAGTGAATGCGGCGCCCCTGGCCGATGGCCGCCGCCACGCGCGGCGCCAGCTCGCGTGCCGGCGCAACCGACGAGATGCCGGCCGGCCTGGCATGATCGGCCATGGTTGGCTGCGGGCCGTTCCAGACGATGTCGGCCACCGTGAGGTCGTCGCCGAACACCGTCTCTGTCCCCTCGTCGATGTCGATCGTCGCGGCCAGCCCCGGCTGGTCCACCGCGAAATAGTAGAGAAAGGTGCTGTCCTGACGGAACGCGTACGTGTTACCCGCGTAGTTCATCCCGACCTCGTCGTTGCCCAGCAGCAGGACGAGTCCGGATCCAACGCCTGTCCCGAGCCGGGCGCGACGTTCACGGTAGATGGCCGCATCAAACATATCTGATCACCTCGCGGGGGTCTGTCTCGTCGATAGTGTAGAACAGAAAGCTGTCAGGCTGGATTTCCACCACACCGTACTCCCATTCAGTTTCGTCCTGCCGACCAGGTGATGCCGCCATCCAGGGTGACAAAGCGGCGGCCGTCGCGCGCGGTTACGATCGCCGAGCGGCCGTCAGTAGCCTCCACCGCGACCAGATCGACGCGCTCGGGAAATGGGCGTGGCGTCCATCGCGCGCCGTCGGTCGTGACGATGACGGAGGCATTGCGGCCAACAATCCAGCAGACGGTGGCAGACGCCGCAGAGCCCGCAAGAAGATCCGCCAGCACACCGGTCGATTGTGCCTGCCACGTCGTCCCGTGATCGGTCGACCGGAAAACGCGATTACCCGGCTCGATGCGCCATGTGGCGGAACCGTCCGGAGACGCGATATCTCGCAGCACCGGGGCGGACACCTTCATCGCGAGTTGCTGTCGGGACGCGCCTGCGGCCTCGGCACGGGCGGCCGCCGGGACGGGAGCCGGAAGCGCCGCCGGGGCCGCGGCGAGACCCGCAGGCGGAGGCGCATCGAGGCGTGCCTCGTTTCCCGCGGTCGCACGACGTCCGGACACGCTCGCGACCTCTCTTGTCGCACGATCCGCGCTCGCGGCTCCAGATTCTCGTGGCGGAGTGCCGCGCCACTCCCTACTGGCGTCCGGTTCCGTCTTGATCGATCCGCCTTCCGGCAGTCGGATGTCCGCCATCACGTGCTCCGGGGCGGGAGACTGGTCTGCGCCCGAAGGCGGGACGCTCGAGGGGAAGTACGGCGCAATCACCGGACGGACGGCCACGTACATCACGACCATCGCCGCGACCGAGACGGGAACGAGCCACCGCATGGGCAGCGACCACCAGCGTTTCGATGCCATCGCTTGTGCGACGGCGGGTTCCGGCCACGCACGGGCGATGAACGCCAGCGCTTCCTGGCAGCGGTGGCAGTCCGAAAAGTGGACATCGAGATTGTCGCGTTCGCTGGCCGAGAGCGAGCCCTCCGCGTATGCAGCAAGCATGTCGGCACCGGGGCACGCCTCCGCATCCACACCCGGCTGCAGCGTGGCGCGCAGCAGCCGGTCCGTCTCGGCATCCCGCTGACGTTCCGTGCTCACGTGTGGCCTCCCCTCTAGAAGAACGAATCCAGCTCGATTTCTTGCACCGGCTCCGCAACACGAAGGCGTCATGCCGGCGGAAGCGCCTGCCCCAGATCGAACGCCTGATCCGTCCGTGCGCAGTCGAAGCAAGCGGCTACCTGCGCGTCTGAGAGCCGGTCGACTTCACGGAGCCGCCGTTCGACGGCCGCCCGCAGGTCACGGCGCGTCCGTTCCAGTTTGCGCGACACGGTCGCTTCCGATTCACGGAGCAGGCGTCCAGCCGCGGCCATCGTCAGTTCCTGCGCGTAGTAGAGCGAGAGTCTCAGCCGGGCACGCGCATCCAAGGCCGCCAGCGCCGCAAGCAGCGCCGCCCGGACGACTGGCTGGTAGCGGGCCCGATCGACGTCTGGCGGAAGGACATCGGCTGCCGGCTGCGCAAACCCGTCCCGTTCGGGCAGCGGTTCGAAACGCCGCGTGGCCCGATGATGATCGACCATTCGCTGCGCGAGGACCGCCCGCAGCCATCCGGCCAGCGAGCTTCGGCCATAAAAGTACTCGAACAACGACCGGCGGGATCCGTCGCGCTCCTGGATCCCAAACAGGTCGGCGTAGAGGGAATCGGACAGCTCGCGGGCCGTGTCCGGCGGAGCCACCTGACGGGCGGCACGAAGGAGAACAGGGCGAAACTCGGCGACGAAGTGCTCCCAGGCGACCGCGTTGCCGCGGACGCAGCCGCAGGCGAGTGCCAGATCCTCGAGTTTCAGCGACTCGAGGTACTGTTCGACCTCACGCGCCGACGGAGAGTAGCCTCGAAAGCGCTGACACGCGCTTCGGGAGAGACATGCGGCAAACTCCTGCTCGGTGATCGCCCATCGGTCCGCCTGCGCGATCTGGTGCAGACGCCGGACCGTTCCGGTATCGATGGAAACGTCGGGCGGGGTGGATCTGGTCGTCATCGTCATGCGCCGCGATCATCCTACACCCCGCCGGCGTCCCGATTGAGTATTGACGTAGCGGCTGCCCCTCGATACTGTTTGGCGGATTGCCTGCATCGATTCATCCCGACGTGTCCGTCGGCTGTCTGGTTCCCGCAAAGGAGTGATCGTATGCGCATGTGTCGTCCTCGTCCTCTTGCCAGGTTGCTCGCCGCGGTCGGCGTCCTGGCGCTGCTGCTGACGGTCGTATCTATCGATCTCGGCGCCCAGGCGCTCTCTCCCGATCTCGCGAAGACGTTCAAGTTCCGCTCCATCGGGCCTTCACGGCAGAGCGGCCGCTTCGTGGACTTTGCCGTTCCCGAAAAGGAACCGTGGACCATCTACGCCGCCACCGGGTCGGGAGGCCTGTGGAAATCGGTCAACAACGGCACGAGTTGGGAACCGATCTTCGACAACGAGGCGGTGATCTCGATTGGCGACATCGCCGTCTCCGCGTCAGATCCAAAGATCGTGTGGGTCGGCACGGGCGAGCATACGTCATCGCGCAGCACCTACTGGGGTGATGGCATCTACAAGTCGATTGACGCCGGCAAGACGTGGGTGAACATGGGCCTCAAGAACTCCCAGCACATCGGTCGTGTGCTCGTCGACCCGAAGGACCCGAACATCGTGTACGTCGCGGCGCTTGGCGCCCTGTATTCACAGAACGACGAACGCGGCGTCTACAAGACGATCGACGGCGGCAAGACGTGGACCAGGTCGCTCGAAGTGAAGGCCGACGGCCGGATGGTCGGTGCGGCTGACCTCGCCATGGATCCGGTCAACTCCAGGATCCTCTACGCGGCAACCTACGACAAGGAGCGCAAGCCGTGGACGTTCAACCTCGCGGGTCCCGGCGGCGGCATCTACAAGACGGTGGATGCCGGCAAGACGTGGACAAAGCTCGCGGGCGGGCTGCCGGGCGGCATGCTCGGCCGGATTGGCATCGACATCTACAAGAAGAACCCCCTCATCCTTTACGCGAACATCGAGAACGGCAACAAGCCCGGCATGTCGGATGCGGACCGTTTGGCCGAGCTGCGCGCGGGCAAGTCGAGCGACGGAATGATCGGCGAAGAGGTGTACCGCTCGGATGACGGCGGGAAGACGTGGAAGAAGGTGAACGAGAAGCTCGCGTCCGGACGCGGGGCGATGCCCACCGCGGTCGCCCAGGCTCCTGGCGACGCCCAGGCCCAGCAGCCGCCGCAACCTGCGCGGCAGGGCCGGGGGGGCGCGGCCGCACCCGCCGCGGCCGCCGGCACCAACGTGTCAATCGGCGGCGGTCCCGGCTACTACTACATGCAGATCCGCGTCGATCCGAACGACGCAGGTCATGTCTACGTGCTGACGGTCGGCGTGCTCGAATCGAAAGACGGCGGCAAGACGTGGACATCGCCCTTCCGGTTTGGCGGCGACAACCACGCGATGTGGATCGATCCGGCCAACTCAAACCACATGCTGCTCGGGTACGACCACGGCATGGGCATCACGTACGACGGCGGCAAGAACTGGTATCACCCGGACGAACTGCCGCTGGCGCAGTTCTACCAGGTGGGATTCGACTATCAGATGCCCTACAACGTCGCCGGCGGCCTGCAGGACAACGGCTCGGTCCGGGGGCCGAGCACCAAGCGCAGCGGCGGCCGCATTGTGTTCGAGGACTGGCAGACGGTGGGCGGCGGCGACGGTATGTACAACGTGACCGACGCGAACAACAGGTTCCTCTACAACGAATCACAGCAGGGATCGATCTCGAGGGTCGATCTCTACACGGGCGAGTCGAAGGGCATCCGCTACGCCGACAACACGCTCCGTTACGCGTGGACGGCGCCGATCCTGCTGTCGCCGCACGATCCGGCGACGGTCTACCACGGGGCGAACGTCCTGCTGAAATCCACGAACCGCGGTGACACCTGGACGGTCGTCAGCCCCGATCTCTCGAACAACGACAAGACGAAGCTCATCGTGCCCCCGCCCCCGGCAGTCGGCAAGGGCGGCGACGGCAACATTCAGTACCAGACCATCACGTCCATCGACGAATCCGCCCTCGTGCGTGACCTGCTCTATGTCGGCACCGACGATGGGAACGTGTGGGTGAGCAAGGACGGCGGCAAGAACTGGACGAAGCTGAACGACAAGATCGCCGGCAACCCCGGGTACTACGTGAGCCGCGTCATCGCGTCGCGGCATGCGCCGGGCACGGCGTACGTAAGCTACACCGGCCTCCGCAATGACGATTTCAGAGCTTTTCTCTACAAGACGACCGATTTCGGCGCCACGTGGGCATCGGTCACGGGCAACCTGCCCGCCAGGTCAGTCAACGTCGTTCGCGAGGATCCGTACAACCCGAATCTGCTGTTTGTGGGCGTGGACTGGGGTGTCTACGTCAGCCTTGACGGCGGCAAGAACTGGACGGAGCTCAAGAACGGCATGCCGACCCAGCCGGTGCACGATCTCCAGGTCCACCCGCGCGAGCACGAACTGATCGTCGCCACCCATGGCCGCGGAATCTTCATCACCGACATCTCGGCACTCGAGGAGATGAGTGGCGCGGTCCTTGGCCAGGACTTCTACCTGTTCGACGTGACGTCGAAAGTGAAATGGGTGACGCGTCGCGAGAACGTGTCGGCGTCGATCAACTACGCCGGACAGAGCGCGCCGAACGGCATCCTGATCAACTACTACCTCAAGGGCCCGGCCCAGGGTGACGTCGTGGTCAAGGTGATGCAGGGTTCGTGGGTGCTGGCAGAAACCAAAGGCCCGAATGCGGCTGGCATCAACCAGGTGCTATGGAATATGCGCGGAACGCTGGCGACGGCGCCAGGGGTGACCGCATCAGCCGGCGGCCGTGGCGGGCGCGGCGGCGGGGCGGGCGCTGGCGGCCTCGGTGGCGGGCGGGGCGGGCAACAGACTCCGCTGGCCTATGCGACGTTTGGCGGCAACGTTCCGGCCGACGCCGGCGAGTACGTCATCAGCGTCACCGCCGGCGGCAAGACGATGACGCGGAAGGCGAACATCCTCGAGGACGTCTGGTTCGACAAGGTTTACTGAGCCAGTTCCTCGTATGCGGCGGTCAGCACGCGCGGGATCAGCGGGCCGTGATCCGGGAAGCCCTTCAGCGGATCTGAAATCCCAAGGATCGCGTCCCGCGTCCTGCCGGCCTTGATCTCACCTCGGACGAACTCGAGCAGGGCGCCCAGGTAGTCCCGCATGTAGGCGAGGTCCGCCTTGCTGCCGGTTACCTGGAACTTCGGATTCGCGTGGCCGAAGATGTAGATAGTGTCGGCGGCGTGATCGGCGGCAACGACATCAAGGATCTTCGTCCAGCTGGCGATCGACGCGCCGGCGGGCTTGTCGATGTACGGGTGGCTCCGATTGAAGACCAGATCGCCCATGTGGACGACGTTCGCCTTCTCGAAGGTCACGACGGAATCGCCGCTGGTGTGCGCCGGTCCGTAGTACTTGAGCGCCATCGTGTCGGCGCCGACGGTCTCGCGCCACGTCGTCGTGTAGGTCGTATCGGCCACGACGATCTCCGGCGCCGGCGCATCCGGCCTGGCCGCAGCGGCACGCGCCGCGGCCTCGCGCTGCAGTCTCGGCTCGTTGACGTGCGCGAGGATCTTCTTCACCGCCGGCCTGAAGACGGGGTTGCCGCCGGTGTGGTCGCCGTGGTGATGGGTGTTGACCAGGTAATCGATGATCCTGCCGCCGCTGCGCTCTTTGATGCCATCAAGGCAGATCTTCGCGGTGGCCGGCATCTGGGCATCGATGACCACCACGCCGTCCTTGGAGATGTGGTAACCAATCGTGCCGCCCTGGCCGGTGAAGAAGCCCACCGTGCCGCGGAGGGCGGTGAACGCCGTCTGTGGCGCCGCTTGCGTGGCTTGCGCAAACAACCGGCGGACATTGAGCGTCGAGGCGGCGAGCGCCAGCGACGAGGACGTCAGGAACTGACGACGATTCAGGGACATCGGCGGGCCTCCTTCCGTAACAACAACCGGTTTCAGCACGTGTTCCGGCGCCCGGATCTGGCCGCCGTCACCAGGCCGTGAAGCCCTCTCTCAAGACTCCATTGTAGCCGGTCGACACGCATCCGATACCGGCGGGTCGCTTCCTGTTCCCACACCGAAGCCACCACGGGGGGGCTACGAGATTCGCGTGTCCGTAGGGGCACGGCATGCCGTGCCCTCCCTGGCGCGACGAATTGCACCCCGGCGGAACAGGTGGACTTCCGAACAACTGGAAGGCGATGCACCTACACAGATACACTGGGTGGATTCCAAGAGGCATGCAGATGGCGATAGAAGACCAGGCCAGCCTCGAGCTGACCGCAGAGCAGATGCAGCAGATGGGCGAGGAGACGCTTGCGCACGTCGTGGCGCACGTGGCCAGCCTCCATTCACAACCGTCACGTGGCAACGTGGACGCGGCCGACCTGTGTCTGTCGCTGCGCGAACCGGCGCCCGAACACGGATCCGACTTGGGGTCTCTGCTCGGCCCGCTCTTCAACGACTGGATTCCACGGTCCTTCACCACGCCGGGCCCGGGCTATCTGGCGTTCATCCCGGGAGGCGGGCTGTATCCGGCCGCGCTCGCCGACTTCATCAGTGCCGCGACCAATCGCTACACCGGCGTCTGGCTTGCCGCGCCTGTGCTGGTCCAGCTCGAATCCAACGTGCTCGACTGGTTTCGTGCGTGGATGGGATTTCCGGAGACCGCGCGAGGACTGCTGACGACGGGCGGATCGATGGCGGGGTTCAACGCGATTCTCTGCGCGCGGGAACGGGATCTTGGTGACGATATCCGGCGCGGTGTGCTTTACACGTCCACCCACGCGCATCACTCGATTGAGAAGGCGGCGCGGCTGGCTGGCATCAGGCCGGATCGGATTCGGCTGATCCCGGTGGATGCCGCGTTCCGCATGCGAATTGACGCGCTCGAGCACGCGATCCGGGACGACCGCGCGCGCGGCCTGCGTCCCTTTCTGGTGGCGTCCTCGGCCGGCACGACGAATACGGGGGCCGTGGACCCGCTCGACGCAATTGCCGATCTCTGCGCCATCGAACACGTGTGGCACCACGTCGACGGGGCGTACGGCGCGTTCTTCCACATGTGCGAGCCGCTTCGACCGCTGCTCTGCGGCTTGTCCCGGGCCGATTCGCTGACGCTCGATCCGCACAAGGGCCTGTTCATGCCTTACGGCATCGGCGCCCTCCTCGTGCGCGACGGCGCCTGGCTCCGCAGCGCACACGCCGTATCGGCCGGCTATCTGCCCGGCACGCCCGACCCGGATCTGTTCTACGACCCAAGCCAGTACGGGCCTGAGTTGTCGCGGGGATTCCCGGGACTAAGGGTGTGGCTCTGCCTGAAACTGTATGGCGCCGAGCGGTTCCGCGCGGCCCTTGCCGAGAAGCGGGCGCTCGCAGTCCAGGCGGCCGAGCGCATCTCGCGCCTGCCCGGCGTGGTGATGGTAGCGCCTCCGCAGTTGTCGCTCTTCGCGTTCCATCTCTCGTGGCCGGGCGCCTCACTCGAGCAGGAGAACGCCGCGACCAGGGCGCTGCTGGAACGCGTCACGGTCCGGGGCCGCGTGATGATCACCGGATGTTCTGTCGACGGCCGGTATCTCGCGCGCGTCTGCGTCCTCAGTTTCCGCTCGCGCCAGGCGCAGATTGACGCGTGCGTCGAGGACATCGCCGCCGAAGCCGCCGTGCTGTGTGGCTAGAACTTCTGCCTCGATCGGACCAGTGATGGGCCGGCCGGCCCCGATGTCCGCTTGGCGGAAATATCGCCAGGCAGCAGTGGGCGTTCGGCCAGCGTCAATTCCACCTGGCGTGGCTTTCCATCGCGGACGACGGTCAGGCTGAGCGCCGAACCCACCTTGAGGGTTCCCAGCAGCTGACTGAGCTTCCGCGGTTCGTCGAGTTGGATGCCATTCGCCACGGTAATGATGTCACCGCCCAGCAGGAGCGGCTGTCCCGTAATCACCAACTCGAACTCGCCGCCATGCAGTCCCTGCAGATCGGCCGGGCTGCCAGGCTCGACCACTTCGACGAGAAACCCGTCCACCAATGGCACGCGAAGCAGTTCCTTGAGCACCGGCACGACGAATTGCCCCTGGACGCCGAACCACGGCCTGATCACTCGCCCGTTGGTCAGGAGACTTGGAATGACGGACTTGATGAGATTGGCCGGCACGGCGAAGCCGATGCTCTGAGCGTCCGGCAGATTCGCCGTCGTGATTCCGACCAGGGCGCCGCAACGGTCGACGAGTGGGCCACCGGAACTTCCGGGGTTGATGGCGGCATCGGTCTGGATGAGCGGTTCGGTCAGCGACCAGGTCGATCCGGGCAACATGCGATTCACGGCCGACACGATTCCGCGCGTCAGCGTCTGTTCGAGACCCAGCGGGTTGCCAATCGCGTACACATCGTCGCCGACCAGCAGGCGCTCTGAATCTGCCAGATCCGTGACGGGAAGCGTGCCGGAGTTGGGCTTGGGAATGCGGATCAGGGCGATGTCAAACTGAGGATCCGCGCCGACCAACTGCGCAGGCAGGGTGACGCCGCCATCCAGGGTGACGGTGAGCAACTGCCGTCCGTACACCACGTGCGAGTTGGTGAGGATCAGGCCCGAGGCGTCGATGATGACGCCCGATCCGCTCACGTGCTCGATACGATGGTCGATGTCGTACGGGTTGATGGTGGACGACGAGATCGCGACGACGCTGGGCGACACGCGCTGATAGACCGCCGAAAGAGGCTCACGGCACGGCTCCACGGCAGCGGCCTGGCCGCCGGAGGCGATGGCCGGATCAGCCCCGGCGAGCCCCATCACGGCGAAACAGGCGGCGATTCGGACACCCGAGACGGTACTCACGCGCAGGCGGGCAGCGATGTTCATGGTGATACTCCTCTGGCGACGGGGTCCGCTTCCTTGATGCCGATGGGAGCAGTTGCGCGCTGGTGACAAACAGGGATATCCCTCACTATGGCTTACGCCTGGCGCGGGATCGGCATTTACACCCCGCGCTAACGGCTCAGTAACGCCATCAGATAGCGCAATTCGCCGCCTTTGGTCCCCGAGCCAGCGTATGATACGGGCGCGTTCAACGAGGAGACGAGATGATTCTCACCAGCCCGGCCGCGACCGCCGCGCCCACCCCGGATCGATTCCCTGTCCGAATCTGGCTCATCGCGCTCGCCGGATGGATGTTCGATTTCTACGACCTCGTCCTGTTTTCCTTCCTGCTTGTTCCGATCGGCCGCGATCTCGGGCTCACCAATGCGGAAGAGGCCGTGTTGCTCGGCGTGGCGCTCGGCGCCTCCGGCATCGGCGGCATCTTCTTCGGCTATCTCGCGGATCTGTACGGCCGCCGCAAGGTGATGACCTGGACGATTCTCATCTACTCGATCGGCACGGCGCTCACCGCCTTTTCGACCGGGTACTGGACGGTCCTGGTCTTCCGTTTGATCACGGGTCTTGGCGTCGGCGGCGAATGGGCGGTCGGGCACGCGCTGCTGGCCGAATCGTCCCCGCAGAGGATGCGCGGCCGCGCGTCTGCCCTGCTCCAGGCCGGCGAACCCATCGGCGTCGGGCTTGCGGCTGTCGCGGGATTCCTGCTTGCACCTGCGATCGGGTGGCGAGCCGTCCTGCTGGTCTCGTCGGCAACGGTCATGATCGCGTTCATCGCGCGGCGTCACTTGCCGGAATCCGTCCTGTGGAATGCCCAGCGAGACACGCACCTGTCGCCGGTCGCCGCCATGCGCGCCATCTGGCAGCGGAACCTCGTGTCGGTCTGCGCGCGGGGCTGGATTCTCGGCACCTTCAAACTGGGCACATACTGGACCTGCTACACGTGGCTCCCCAAGTTCCTCCAGCAGGAATTCCACCAGCCCATCGGCCGATCCACCCTGTGGATGCTGACGGCGCAGCTCGGTCAACTTCTCGGCATGCTCGCCTTCGGCACGCTCGCCGACCGCTACGGGAGACGAATGCTCTTTACCGGCTACTCCCTCCTCACGGCCGCAGCCATCTACCCGCTGGCCTTCCACTGGCAGTGGCTGCTCACTGAGCCGCTGCTCTTCTGGAGCGCGCTCTTCTGCCTGGGCCTCGGATCGGGATGCACGGCAGGCTTCGGCGCCTTGCTGGCCGAACTGTTCCCGACCGACGTCCGCAACTTCGCCATGGGCGCCACCTACAACATGGCGCGGGGCGTTCAGTTCTTCGCGCCGATTCTCGTCAACCAGGTGGTCGTGATCTACGGACTGACCGGCGGATTGAGCGTCCCGATGCTGCTCGCGCTCGCGACGGCTACGTGGGTCTGGACGCTGCCAGAGACGCGGCACCGCGACTTGTCGGCCATCCCCACGAAGTAGTGTCCTGAAGGACTTTGCGCCAGAGTTCTCCATAGAATGAATCGAGCGGGACACAGCGTGCACCTTGTCATCACTGATTCGGGACTCGGCGGTCTCGGCATTTGTGCCGCCATCGAGAGCGCGCTTCGGCTGTCCGGCAACGCGGCTGGCGTCCGGTTGACGTACTTCAACGCGTGGCCCGAACAGGGACGCGGATACAACTCCCTGCCCGACCAGGTCTCCCGGCTTGCGTACTTCGATTCTGCGCTCGCTCAAATGAACCAGCTGCGGCCCGACCGGATTGTCATCGCCTGCAACACGCTCTCGGTGCTCTTCGACCGCACCATGTTTGCACGCACCTCGGCAACCCCGGTCGTCGGCATCATCGACTGCGGCGTGGCTCTGTTCCACGACGCGTTGAGCGCCGAACCGGGAAGTTCCATCGCGCTGTTCGGCACGCGCATTACGATCGAGTCCGGCGTGCATCGCGATCGGCTCGTGCAACTGGGGACGGCGCCGGAGCGGATCGTTCCGGTGCCCTGCCATGGCCTGGCGGTGGCGATCGAGCAGGACGCTGGCGGCGCGGAGGTCGAGCGCTTGATCGACCAGAGCGCGTCCCTGGCGGCGGCATCCCTGCCGCAGAGTGGAGCGCTGTTCGCCGGGCTGTGTTGTACTCACTATGGCTACGTGGCGGATCGGTTTCGCACGTCACTCGAGCGCGCCTGCGGGCGCGCCGTCCGGACTCTTGATCCGAACATCGCCCTCGTACGACTGGTCGTTCCAGCATCTGTCGCGGCATCGCCTGGCGCGTCGAGCGGCGCGATCCGGGTTGACGTGATATCAAAGGTGGCGCTCGACGAGCGCACGCAAGACGGAATCGGACGGCTCGTCGCGCCAGTCTCTCCGGCAACCGCGCGCGCCTTGCAGTCGTATGCGCATGTGCCAGGTCTGTTCTGATTTGTCAGCGGAGATACAGCATGAGGGTTCTTCTGCTTACCGGCCCCGGCGGCGACGCGCAAGGATGGGGCGACAACAGCGTCACGCAATCGGTTGCCGACGCGATCGGCGCGTCCGGATACTCGGCGTCGATCGCCTACGTGGAAACCGAATCGGAGTTCCTCGCCCGGCTCGACCGGGGAGGATTCGACATCATCTGGAGCGCGCTCTACCACATCACGCCGAACGACAAGTTCATCGGCCGCAACGAGGGCGGCATGTGGGTGGCTGATGTGCTCGATGGCCGGTCGATCCCGTACATCGGGTCGAACAGCCAGACGATGAAGGACATGATCGACAAGTACCACACCCACGTCGCGCTCGCGCGCCGTGGCGTACCAGTGCCCGCCCACCATCTGCTGCGGAGCACTGACGATATGTCCGTCGTTCGGTATCCGGCATTCGTCAAACCGATGTGCGAGTCGCGCTCGGTCGGCATCTCGGATGACAGCGTCGTGGACAACGAGGAGCAATTGAGGCGCCAGGTGGCCTACATCGAACGCGAGTTCGACGAAGCCGCCCTTGTCGAGGACTTCATGCCCGGCGACGAGTTCACGGTTCTCGTGCTGGGCAACGGCGACCATCGCGAATGCCTGCCCGGCCTGGTAACGGTCGATGCGCAGCACTACGGCAAACACAAGGTCCTGCGGAGCGACCTGCGCGGCGTCGGACTCACACACATCCATCCTCCCGGGCCACGATCCGACGAGGCACAGGCGCTGGCCACGCAGACGGCCAACGCGATGAACTGCCTGGATCACGTCCGTATCGACGTCAAGACCGATGCCGGCGGCGCGCTCAGGATCATGGAGGTGAACGGGATCCCGGGTTTGAAGCCGCACAAGAGCTGGGGGCCTCAACTCTATACGCTGCATCACCACTCGCCCGGCGGCGAGATGGAAGACTATCGGCTCCTGGTCAAAGCGGTGGTCGATTCGGCACTGGAGCGGTACGGACTGTAGGGGCGCGTGAAGTATTCCTCCACCATCCGAGACGCCTCACGCGGGTAACCCGTCGGCCCGCCCGCCATCGTCGCGGTGAGGAAATCTCTCCACAACTCCACGTGCTGCATCGTCGTGATGCGGTTGCGGAACATCGCCGCGGCCTTCTGGGGCTCCGTCTTCATCCGGGCGAGGATGCCGGACACCTCTGCGGTAAAGCCCGCGGTGCCGTAGTTCGCGAGGTACGCGTGCCAGGCCCGATCGGGCCCGGACGCGGTTCGAAACGGTTTCGAGAGGATTGTCATGGTCTTGCTGAACGCCGCGTGTTCCTGCCTGTCGAGCCGGCGGAGTCCACTGTCGGTGATGCGATACGGAACCAGTTCGAGGCCGGCGATCCGCTTTCCGTCAAACTGCAAAGACACGCAGAAACCAATCTTGCGGTGGAACAACTCCGTGTGCTGATAGAACAGGAAATTGCCGAGGCTGTACACGATGGGCCGGCCGTTATGCCATTCGATTCCCTGCGGCACGTGCGGATGATGCCCGATGACGGCATCGGCGCCGGCGTCAATCATGGCGCGGAAGGCTGTCACGACGTACGGCGGCGGATAGGGCACGTATTCCAGGCCGCAGTGCGCGATGGCGATGACGACGCCCCTGGCCTTCCTGCGGTTGCGGATGGCGGCAACGGCCCGCGGAATGTCCCAGCCGAACACGCCTGGTCCGCCGCGCGACGCTGTCAGATCTTCGCCTTCGCTGATGTTGACCAGGTGGATGGCCAGGCCGTTGCGCTCGAGCGAGAGCGGCGCGTGGGCTTGATCCTCGGTGAGGCCGGCGCCGACGGTCGCCACGCCGCTGCGCGCCAGCACCCGCAGCGTCTCGCGAAGCCCGCGCACGCCGTAATCGAGGACGTGGTTGTTGCCGAGACACGCGACGTCGAAGGGCACGGCGGTCAGACCCTTGACGTGCCCGGGGGCGCCCTTGAACACCGCGCCGCTCTTCCACACGGGTTTCGCGGCCGTGGTCAGCGCGCACTCGCAGTTGACAATGCGGAGGTCGGCCTGGCGGAGCACGGGCAGCAGATCGCCATACGCGGCTTCGGGATCTTCGCGCACAAGCGAATCAAACGCGCGAATCGGGGCCCAATCTGACGCCACGAGGACGGTTGTTCGCGGTTTCCGCCCGGACCGACGTGAGGGGGTGGTTGTCGCCCGTTGGCCCGAGTGTGTCATTTCTTCATTCTTGCTTCTTGCTTCCTGGTTCTTGTCTCGTCATTCCGGCGAAAGCCGGAATCCAGCCAGCGTCTATGGCACAACCCGAAACGCCGTCAGCAACTCCGTCTCCGCCGATCCGACCTTGGCGCGCACACGCAGAAGGTATGTGCCTTGTCCGAGGCTGCCGACGGGCAGTTCAAACCGCGCCCGCCCGTTGACCAGGTCGGGCACCGGGAGCGCCGTCAGTTCGCGCCCGTCTCGGGTCATCACGTGCGCGTCGAGTTTCGGTGTCTCGCCCGTCCCGGGCGTGTAGCACTCTGCATCGACCAGCACGCGGTCGTTGTGTCCGAACTGGCGCACCACCGCCGGCACCGGATCTCTGGCCGCACGAATCGTCCGGAACTCCGCGAGGGACCTTGAACGGTAGAACTTCGGCGTGGCCAGTGACACCGGGGCCATCGCAAAGTCGGGCACCGTGAGCGCCTGGGTCCAGCGGTCCGCCACGCTGTTGTCGGCGGTGCGCGCCGAGTATCGAAGTTCATACTCTCCAGGATCCAGCGTGAAGATCTCGACAGGGCGTTCCGCCTTTGCGTCCGCCGCGGCCGTCAGTGTGTGCACGGGCCCAACGGGTGCTCCTCCCTTTGCGGACACGATTTCCACATCCAGCCTGTTGATGGGCAGCGGACGGGCGATGTCGGGGAGAGCCCAGGTCACCACCGCCCGGGGGCGGCCATCGCCGCCACGCGAGAGCCCGACCCAGATCTCCACAGGCCGGCGGCCGGGCTCCGTCGTCTTGAGGAGATCCTGCGCGCTGGCGACACCTGGCGGTAGCGTCCTGGCCGCCGCCACGGCCGCAGCCTCCATTTCCTTGGTGCTTGGCGCCCAGTAACCCCGGCGCGCGAGCACCCGAACGCCTGATCGGCGCACCTTCACGCTGATCTTGTGGTACTTCCCGTCATCGGTCGCCCTCGTCGGCATGTACCCGAGCACGTAGTAGGCGCTGGTTTCGTTGAGTACCTGCGCCATGCCAAGTTCCATCGCGTTGGTGTTGACCACCGCGCGCCCGCCCGTCTCGCCGGCAAGCTGGAAGAGCGACGCGCGCGCGTCTTCGCGGATGGGCATGCCGAGGCTCTCGGGATCCACCGCGTCGATGGTGACATTGGCGCGAACGGCGGCGTCGATCACGACCTGCATGTCTTCGCGCAGACTCGGCTGTCCGATGCCGAACAGGATCGGCGGGCCCTGGCTCACGAAGATGACCGTCTTTCGGCCTTCGCGCAGGCCGCCGAGTTTCACGCAGAGGCCGGCCAGCGCGGAGAATGTCACCTGCGCGCGCATCCTCCGCGGATTCTCCGATCTGAGCTGGGCTTCCTCGAGAAGGCTGCGCACCGGATAGTACTCTCCCTGGCGGCCTTCGAACTTCGCCACCACGTCGAGCAGTTCCTGCTTCACGCGTGTGAAGCGCAATGCGTCGAGCGGCGTCAATGGATCCATCATCGCCACGAGATCGGTCGGCCAGAGCCGCTCGATAAAGTCCTTCAGTGCGCGGCGGATGGGAATGGTGATCGCCGGGTGTTTGTCGACGTGGTAGTCATCGAGGAAGATCACGAACACGCGCACGTCTTCGCGGGCCGCTTCGGCTTCGGCGTGCTCCTGGGACCGAATCGCCAGCGACTCCTCGTCGCCTTGCGGCCGCCGCCCGTCGAGTCGTACGTACCGGAGTTGATCGACCTTCTGCGGCACGCCGTCTTCTGAGACGTCGAAATCGGCGGCCTGCAAGTCGGCTATCAGCAGGTCGCCCCGGCCCAGCACGGTCACGTCGACGCGGACAAGCTTGACGCCGGCCTTGAACACCGGCGGTGGCTGCTGCGGAGCGGCCTGCGATTGATCGGCGGCAGCAGTTGTCAAGGGCCCCCGGGGCGCGCCTCCGGGTGCCGCGGCCAGCGCCGCAGCCGCCAGGACGACGAGCATCGGAGTGACGGACTTTCGCCGCATGGGGCTGAACCACTCTCCCAGGATTCCGCACGTTCCCACTCCTGGAAGGCCTTGACGCGTTTGTTTGAACGGTATCATCAGACCCCCGGCCGGGTCCAACCGCGCCACCACGCGCCGGGCGCGGCGCCGCGTGGGGCGGGCGCGCAGCCTCTGTCTGCTATAGTGTGCGCCGGAGTCTCGCGTCTCTCGACAGGAGGACCTCATGTCTGTTGCGAAGCGTTCATATGTGTCTCACGCGGTGTTGACTCTCGTTCTTGCGGCCGCGATCAGTGTGGCCGGTTCTGCCCAGAATCCGCCTCCAGCCCAGAACCCGCCGGCAGGCCAGGCGGCAGCCGCCCGACCGCAACGGGAAAATCCGCGGGCAAAGGTCCCGATGGATCCGGATCGGGCCAGAGCCCTCTACGTATCGAAGGACCCCACCCATCAGTCCCTTGGCACCGACTACCAGCGCGATATCGATGCGCGAGTGGCGGCGGAGGCCAGGTATCCAGAACTCTGCAAGGGCATCATCGATTTCAAGAAGGTCACGTATCGGAGCAGCGTCGGCGACATGGACATCCCGGCCTACCTGTTCCAGCCGCTGCAGAAACGCGGTGCGAAGGGCCATGCCGCCATGGTCTGGGTCCACGGCGGCGTGCACGGCAACTGGGGCATCACGATGTTCCCGTTCGTCAAGGAAGCGGTGGAGCGCGGCTACGTCGTGATCGCGCCCGACTACCGCGGGAGCACGGGCTACGGGGAGGCGTATCACCAGGCCATCGACTACGGAGGCTACGAGGTCGACGACGTGGTGTCGGCCGCGGACTACCTGAAGACCCTCCCGCACGTCGATCCGGAGCGCCTGGGGATCATGGGGTGGAGCCATGGCGGATACATCACGCTGTTCTCCGTGTTCCGTGAGAAGACGCCGTTCGCGGTCGGCGCCGCCATCGTGCCGGTAACCAATCTCGTGTTCCGGCTCTCGTACAAGGGCCCTGGCTACCAATGGGATTTCGCCACACAGAAACGGATTGGCGGGCTGCCCTTCGAGAAACAGGCAACCTACATCGAACGATCGCCGCTCTATCACGTGGACAAGCTCCACGTGCCGCTCCTGGTCCATGTCGCGACAAACGACCAGGATGTGAACTTCGTTGAGGATCAGCAGATTGTGGATGCGCTGCGATCACGCAAACCGGATCTCGCGGAGACGAAGGTCTATGTCGATCCGGCGCCGTGGGGATCGAGCGTCGGCCACGCCTTCAGCCGCCGGGTTGATTCCACCACGCTGCAGCGCGTGGATTCTCCCGCGCAGATCGATTCGTGGAACCGCACCTGGGTGTTTCTCGAGTGGGTCCTGCGCCCGTACGAGGATCGATCGAAGCCGGCGCCCCCTGTGCGGGTGCGCTAACTGCCGACTTTTCGCAGCGTCCGGACGACACGCCCGACAGGTTTGCCGTCGACGCTGACCACGACACGCACGAGGTGGTCGCCGGGGGGAAGCGAACCGAGCGGGATCGCGGCGAGCGCAACCCGGCGGCCATCGCTACCCGGCGAGCCCACCCGGGCTGGCGCCGTCGCCACGACCGGGCCGGATGCCGACGCCGCAATCTCCACGGCCGCTGTCACTGCGGAGGTGTTCGGCACGCCATACACCTCGAAGGAGCCGAGCGCGCCGGTCTCGCTCTCGAAGATCAGCCGCGGCGCAAAGGCCTGCCCGCTCGCTATCCCAAACACCAGCGCGCTCATCTGCACAGCCCCGTCACCCTTCTCGAGCTCCACGGCAAGGTTCTGATCGACAGTGCCACCCCGGCCCGCCCCGTCTGTCGCTGCCACTCGCATGCGATACGTCCCGGGCCGTACTGTAAAGCCGGCCACCACCGGCCGGGCGCCAAGATCAGTCGGTTGCGAGGTCCACTGCACGACCAGTTTGCCCTTGTCGTCGAAGAGTCCGACGGCGGCCGACGCAAGGGGCAGGCTGGCTTCGAATGGCTCGAGCATCACCACGATCTTCAGGTCCTTGCTGCCGGCATCACGGGCGGGACACGCCACGGCCCGAATCGAGAGGTCGCGATACGCCGTTGCGACGCGGAGCATGTCTCGCGCCGACAGCGCCTTGGTGCCAGCCGCTGCTCCGGCGCTCTTGGCGATCTGAACCTCAGATCGCGCCCGGACTTTCACGTTCTCGCGGGTCACGCGAAGCTCCACGCGTGCGGCCGAGCCTGACCGCTCGGCCGCGTCGGGTTCGAACGAGGCCAGATAGTAGGCCGACGTCTCGCGCCCCACTCTCGCCATCTCGGCCTTGGAATCGCCAGACAGCCGAATCAACGCGTTACCAGACGCGCCAGCGAGCGTCTCGATCCCGGTGTCGGATGCGGCAGTCGAGCCGCCTTGAACGTCGGGTGGAAGGTAGACGGCGTACAAGTCCGCGGATGTCTTGTATGCGGCGGTCGAGATGTCATTGAACGCGCTTCGCCGGATTTCGCACGCCACCGCTCCTCCGCTGAAGGTCTTGCTGACGATGGCATCGGTGACGATGGGCGGGGCGAGTCCGCCGGAGATGAAGACGATGGTTGTTCGGGCGCCACCGGGGAGGCTGGCCATCACGCTCTGGATCGCGCCGAGAGAACGTTGCGTCCTGCAGGCAACATCCGCCGCGGCCTGGGATTGCGAGGCCTGGCTGACGAACTTCCCAACCGCGGTCCGAATGCCGTCATGCTGCGTGGTGGGGCCCGGTTCGAACTTTCCCTTGGAGATGACGAGGAGGCTGACCACATCGCGCACGGTCAGATTGTCCAGCAGCGCGTCCACGGCGTCTTTCACCGTCTGTTCGCGGCCCGACGGAATCGATTCGTCCTCCAGCATGAGAATGACGTTCCGGCCTCCGTCTGACGGATGGTTGCTCGCAAACGGAGGCGCCAGCGGCGCGAGAGTGGTGCCATTGGCCGCGACCTGTCGGCTGCCAAGCCGAATCAGTTCGAGCGACTGGATGTCGCGTGCGCGGCCGCCAATCCTCAACGACACCTCGGCCGGCTTGAGATCGAGAACCGGGGCGCCGGCGCTCCCGACCGCCCGGAAATCAACGGTCACAAGTCCAGCCCCTCTGGCGGCTTGATCCTGCGGCCGACCGCCGCCCCCGGCGGCTGCGCGGGGAGCCGTGAGTGGGCTGGACAAAAGGCAGGCGCAGACGTAAAGGACGAAACGGCGGCTTCTCATGCGCGTACCATACCCGGTTTGCGTCTCGGGTGCGAGTGCTTCGGTTAGCGGTTGGAGGTTGCCTTGCGGTGCCGGAAACGACAGGATAGAAGACTCCGGCGAGCCGGGGTCCCGATGCCCCCGTCTGGCGGCCGTGACGTGAGGCGCGTGAGAACAGGGGCGCTGTTGTGGAGGGAAGGAATGTCGTGAAGGCTGTTATTCTCGCTGCCGGCAGAGGAAGCCGGCTCGACAGCCGCCCCGTCAGCAAGCCGCTGTGCCCGGTCAACGGCCGGGCCCTCATCGAGTGGGTGATACTGGCCGCCCACCAGGCGGGCATCGCGGAATTCGTCGTCGTGACGGGCTACGCCAGGGAGGCGCTCGAACGCCATCTGCGCGACTTCAGCCGCGGGCGGGATTTCAATATCACCTGTGTGCCCAACGACGACTGGGCGAAGGAGAACGGCCTGTCGGTCTGCGCAGCCCGCAACCACGTCGGCGATCGGTTTGTGCTGCTCATGTCCGATCACATCTTCGACGCGGACATTCTCGCCAGGTTGATCGCTCAACCGCTCGGCGACGCGGATCTCATGCTCGCCGTCGATGATCGCCTTCTGGGCAACCCGACAGTGGATCTTGACGACGTGACGAGGGTACTGGTCGAAGACGGCCTCATCTCAAAGATCGGGAAGGGCCTGCCCTCCTACAACGCGTTTGATACCGGCATCTTCTTCTGCACGTCCGCGCTGTTTGCGGCGCTCGGCGACAGTCAGCAGTCGGGCGACTTCAGCCTCACTGGTGGCGTGCGCGTCCTGGCGGAACGGCGGAGAGCCGGAGCGATGAACATCTTCGGAGGATTCTGGATCGACGTGGATGACGAACGCGCCCTCCAGAAAGCCGTGGTGCTCGCAACATCGTGAGACGACCTGGCGCGCGACAGGCGATCCAGGGTGCGCTGACCGCGGTCGGCCTCGCCCTCCTGCTGTACCTGATCTGGCGGATTGGCCTCGCGGCGGTCTGGGAGAATCTCACGCATTTCGGCTGGTGGCTCCTGCTGACCTGCGCGCTGGGAACCCTGTGGCTGTTTCTGCAGGCGTGCGCGTGGTGGAAGATTCAGGACACGTTCTTCGAACGGGTAGCGCTCTCGGAGCTGTTCAAGGTCAAGATCATCAGCGACGCGTTCAACCTGCTTCTTCCATCGGCCAGCATGGGGGGCGACGCCATGCGGGCCTTCATGATCAGGACGCAGGTGCCGCTACGCGTCGGTGTGCCGGCGGTCCTGTTCGACAAGACCGTCGAGATTGCGGCGTCGGTGGTGTTCCTCATCACTGGCCTGGCGCTGGGCCTGGTGTTCCTCCGCCTCCCGCAAACCCTGGTCATTCCGGCGGTGGTCAGCATCGCGGCGACCATCGTCGGCATCGTCCTGCTGGTTGTCGTTCAGCGACGCGGCGTCACCAGCAGTCTGCTGAAGCTCGGGGTCTTTTCTCCCAGCGCCATCGCGTGGATCACGAGCAAGCAGAGTCAGTTCCTCGCGATGGACGATAACTTCCGATTGCTTTATTCGGGAGGCGTGAGCCGGGCAGCGCTTCCGCTGCTGTTCCACCTGAGCGGAAGAGTGATCGGCGCTCTGGAGTTCATGATCGTCCTGGCCGTCCTCGGCGCACCCATCACTCTGGTTCAAGCCCTGTTCATCAGCACGATCGTGACAGTGGGCAACACGGTCTTCTTCCTGCTTCCTGGCCAATGGGGCGTGATGGAGAGCGTCCACATTCTGGTCGTGCAGAGCCTGGGCTATCCGCCGGCGGTGGGTCTCAGTCTGTCGATTATCAGGAGAATTCGACGGCTGGCGCTGGTCGGCGTGGCGCTGGTGCTCTTCGCGATGAGGCGGGACAAGGGAGCCTCGGCGCCGCAACCGTCCCTCTAATGCGCGTGGGTCTTCGGTGCCGGCGTCTGTCCAGGCATGAGCCCGGCAGCCGTGAGCAGCAGCGGCCCGAGCGCCTCAATCGCGACATCGCCGTGGTGCCCGTCGCCATTGCGGCGATTGCTCCACAACAGATAGTCCGTGTCGCCGCTGGTCGGCCTCATGGCATCGTACACGTGCGGCATGATAGGCACGTGATCCCCGTACCAGCAGACGTGAACGGGACGCGATCGGCTGTCCATCCAGCTCTTCAGGGTGGCCAGCATCCGGTCGGCGTTCTTCAGGTGACGCAAATAGACGGTCAGATCGTGGAGCGAAGATGACGGCGGCAGGTCGGCCATGAAGTCGGCGGCCTCTCCTGGCCGCACCGATTCCAGGTGCAGCGGGCCGTGGTTCTCCATGGTGATGGCAAAGACGAAGACAGGTCTGTCGCTCTGGTCGACCAGGCGTGTGATCGTGGCGGCAACGGCCGCGTCGCTGACGTAGGGTCCGAACCTGTCGCCGTGTGAGAACGACCGCACGTCGACAATCTCATCGAATCCGAGGTGAGGAAACACCTCGTCTCTCGCATAGAACGACGAGAGATAAGGGTGCACGCACACCGTCCGGTATCCCAACCCGCGCAAGTGGCCAACCAGCGTGACCAGCGGACGGCGTGCCAGCCAGCGGTACGGGTTGAAGCGATCGATGCCGAGCGTCTCGCTGGCCAGGCCTGAGAGAAACGAGAACTCCGTGCGCACGGTGTTGGCTCCCCACGCAGGAACCAGCAGCCGTCCCTCCGCGGCCGCCACGCGGCGGATGGCGTCGAAGTTCTCGAGCACGTCCGGGCGGACGCCTGCATAGAGGCGCCGGACATCAAAGAACGATTCGCTCTGGATCGCCACGATGTCGGGGCGATCGGCAGTCTGAACGCCGCCCGCGCTGAAGGGCGTGGGCACGGGTCCCACGCGCGGGCGTCGTTTCGCTCGACGATACAACCAGAAGTTCGCAACCAGCCCGTAGCGCCGAAGGTCGACCACCGGATCCAGCGTGGGTTCGCCAACGATCCGTCCGCCGGCCCAGACCAGCACTGCCCCGAGTATCGCACTCCCGGCGGCGAACACCGCGAGCCCCGCGTCGGGGAGGGAACGCCTCCAGTTCTGCTCCAGCCGCCAGAGGCCAAAAGCCGCGGCGAACGCCACGCCGCCGTACAGAAGGAACCGCGCGACTCCGAAAAACGGAACGTACAGGCGCGGGTGACGCATCGCGTAGGACACGAACTCGAAATCGGTGAAGATCAGCGGCTCTTTGAGCCGGTCGTGTTTGACGTTGCTGACGGTCACCATCAGCACCCAGAACGCCATGGCCAGCACGAGAACCAGAAGTGGCCGCTGAAACGCGACGAGCGGCACGCCCACCAGCAGCAGCCAGAGACCGAGATGAATGGCATAGGCGCCGGCTGGACGAGATGATAACTGCGGCCGCAGCGTGAGATAGGACTCCAGCACGAGGGTCAGGCCCCATCCGGCCGCGACGATCAGGAGAAGTTGTGCGCTGGTCATGCCATCAGGACTGAGTCCCGTCGATTAGACCACGAAAGTCGACGCGCGCCCTGTGTGGTTCTGACAATGCGGATCGCGCCCACGCTAGAAACAGACCCCTATCTCATACGAAAAGCGTGCCTCGTGCGTGTGCGCGGCGATCTCGTGAAAGCGGCCTCGCCGATCAATCCCTTCCACTTTCAGCATGCCAAAGACGGGCGTCCGCGGAATCCGGACTGACACGCTCGCCGCCGATACGAGGCGCGAGTCGGTCAGGCGGCTGTCATCCGTGATGTCGCCCTGGTAGCGGTCCAACCCCTGGATCGAGGCAAACCGGCGGTAATCGGCGTCGGCCGTCGCACGCCAGACACCCATCTCCGCTTCGGCGTGACCGATGAGCGTGGTGCCGAGTGCGTAATAGTACCCCCAGTTGTGCAGCGTCGTCTTGCTCCCCCACGTGGAGTGTGTCGCCGAGTACTGATTGAACGGCAACGAATTGACCATGCTGAAATTCAGCGCGGCGCCCAGATCGATTCGGGTTCGGAGTCTGCCGGCGTACGTGGTCAGACTCACGGTCGGCCCTGGAAAGTGGACTGACGACAGCTTGTCGGTGAATCGCGTGGGCTGCTCGCGTGGAAGCCACTTGTCCTTCATCCCGAGGTCGTGGCCGTCATACGGGGCGACGGGGATCTTCTGAACCATGTCCCACGCCACCTGGGCTCCGAGCCAGAGATCGTGCCCGTGCCGCAGGCCCTGACCGTCCTGGCGGATGTCCCTCCACCACCAGCCCAGCAGTGTGGTCCGCGCGCTAATCGAGAACTCCTCCACGTTGAGACCGAGCGCCTTGGCATCGAAATGAAACCCGCTGTCGATGGTGCCGTCGGTGCGCCCGCTGCCGGTGCCGGCCTTGCCGTAACCCGGCAGCGTGACCGTGCGCAGGTCGAGACTCAGGACGTTCTGCGTAGCGGCATCGCTGTCTGCCAGCGGCGCCCCACGCAGGCCTCCCGTGGAGAGCCTGAAATCGTGCCATTGATCGGTCGCCACGCGTGGCGGCCGGCCCTTGCCGTCAAGCAGGTCATTGATGGCGACGAGGGGATTGGTCGCCAGCTCGCCCAGACGATTGGCCAGGCCGTGGCGGTTGCGGAAGTGATTGCTGACCTGGAACAGCGATTCGGCAATCGGCACGGATCCAATCGCGGTGTACACGTGATCATTGATGGAGGAGATTTCCCGCCATTCAGCCCCGTATTCCCAGAGCAGCGATCCGCCTGCGGCAAACAGGAACGACCCGCCGGGCCCGAAACCGTTGCTGCGCGCAAAGGAGTAGTAAAGCGCGCCCGCCGCTCCGTGAGTCCAGTTGAGGCGGAAGTTGTTGGAGTCGAGTCGCAGCCCTTCGGAGGTGAACCACTTCCTGGTCTGGTCGCGCCACGTCAGCTTGAACTGCCAGTCCTCGATAAACGAGGCGTACTTGCGCCAGTAGTTCGACGCGGAGTACGAGAGAAAGCCTCCCATCTCCAGCATCGCGCGGCCCGTGTTCGCGCGGCGTCGCTGACCTGTGGGCGGTTCCGCCTGACTGTCCTTGTCGGGATCTGGCGGATCAAACGTGACGTTGGCCAGAAGCGAGCGTGGAACCGCGCGGGTGTCTGGGGTGTGTATGACGTCTATCGGGACTGGCGCCTGTGGAACGTCCGCCCGGGACGCCGCCGGTATGGCGGCGAGGACGCCGAGCACAAGACACACAACAGCCACCGGGGAGGTCTTGGGGCCGGGACTAATTACACGCACGGTCTTCGGGAAAGTACAGAATTGTAATCGGGCGGTATTCCGGGCCGCCGCACCTCTTGATATTACAATTTTGTAACGAAAGAAGCGTGCCGTCGATAATTCGTCCCGACCCCTGGCGCTCTCTGTGCGGAAATTCACTCCGGGAGTTATCTGCCTATGGCAAGGCCGTCCTTGCGCGGGTCGGAACCGGCCATCAGCACCCCCGTAACCGGATCGATAAGAATGCCCTGGAACCCGCCGAACGCGCCCTTGCGTTCGATGACGCGGTGCCCTCGGGACGTCAGCCCGTCCCGGGCCTCGCGCGACATCGCCGATTCGAGCGCCACGCCGCCGGCCATGTGCCTGAATCGCGGAGCCTCCCCCGCCTCCTGCACGTTCATGCCGAAGTCGATGATGTTGGCGAGCACCTGCACGTGCCCCTGTGGCTGCATGTCGCCGCCCATCACGCCGAACGAGAGCCAGGGCCGGCCGTCTTTCATGACCATCGCGGGCACCAGCGTGTGCATGGGCCGTTTGCCCGGCGCCACGCGGTCGGGATGCCCCGCGTCCAGCCTGAACCCGGCGCCTCGATCGTGCAATACGATGCCCGTGTCACCCGCTACAATTCCCGCCCCAAACGCTTCGTACAAAGACTGGATGAGCGAGATCGTGTTGCCCTGATCGTCGGCGGCCGTCAGGTAGATGGTGTCGCCGCGGTCGCGGCCGTCCCGGAAGTTGTCGTAGGGCGGAGTGGCGGCGCTGGCCGTCCCCGTCGCCGGAACCACGCCGGGCAGATAGTCGGCGGCCGAGTGCGCAGGATCAATCTCGCGCCGGCGCGTGGCGGCGTACTCCTTTGAGAGCAGCATGCGGAGTACCGCGTCGGGGACCGCCGCGGGATCGGCGAGGTAGGCACCACGATCGGCAAACGCGATCCGCTTAGCCTCGACCATCAGATGCAGATACGCCGCCGAGTTGTGGCCAAGCGCCTTGAGGTCGTAGCCCTCAATGATGTTCAGCATCTCGAGCGCGATGATGCCCTGGGTGTTGGGCGGCATCTCGAACACGTCGTACCCGCGATACGACGTTGAGATCGGCGTGACCCAGTCGGCTTTGTGCGCGGCCAGATCCTCGGCGGTGACAAATCCTTTGCGCCGCTCGAGGTCGGCGGCAATCGCTTTTCCGATGGCGCCTCGATAGAACGCGTCGCGCCCATCGCGCGCGATGAGCTCGAGCGACGCGGCCAGCTTCGGATTCCTGAAGATCTGCCCGGTGCGCGGCGCATGACCGCCCGGAAGAAACACGCTGGCCGCCGCCGGATCCTGCGCCAGGATCGTCTCGACCTCCAGCCACTGCTGCGCGATGATCTCCGACACGGCAAACCCGTCTCTCGCGTACCCGATGGCCGGCGCGAGCGCTTTCGCAAGCGTGATGGTGCCGTGCCGCTTCAGCAGCTCGCTCCACCCGTCGACCACGCCCGGCACGGTGACGGCCAACGGCCCCCGATTCGGAACCTCCTTCAGCCCGCGCGCAGCAAAGGCCTCCGGCGTGGCCAGCCGCCCGGCGCGGCCGCTCGAATTGAGCCCCTGAAGCGCCTTGGTTTTCCCGTTGTAGACGATGGCGAACAGATCGCCGCCAACCCCGTTCATGGTGGGCTCCACGACGGCGAGGACGGCGGCGGCCGTCACCGCCGCATCAATCGCGTTGCCTCCCGATTCGAGCACGGCAAGCCCCGCAGCGGAGGCCAGCGGCTGACTGGTGGCAATCGCCCCTCGGCGAGCCATGACGACCGACCGCGTCGCATGCGGATTCGACGCGGGTCGGTCGCCTGGAAATTGGGCCTGGCTCGTGCACGTCACGACGGCAAGGATAGCAACAACCATGGCGACACGCACGGCAGACTCCTTTGCTTCTTACTTCTTACTTCTTCTTGCGTGTCGCCGATTCGAGCAGCGCTTTGAACGCGGCGTCGTCGGTCTTGAAGTCGGTGGCAGCCTGGCCGACCCGCGTGATCCGGATGCTCCTGATCGGATCGGCCTTCTTGATGTCCTTCAATGCGCTGGCCCCCGCGACGACCTTCCCGATCGCAGTGAATTTTCTGTCGAGCCCCGCATTCTTCTCGAGCGTGACATAGAACGCGTTCGGCGCCGACACGCCAATGATGCCTGCCGCGTCGTGCTTGAGCGCGGCGTTAGTTGCTTTCGGCAGGTTCAATACCGCGACGGACTTCTGAATCTCGGACGCGATCACGCCCTGGATCTGGGTCTTCGTCACGTCGACTTTGCCAATCGGCGGAGCCTCCGGCCCGCCGCCGCGCCCACCACCGCCGCCGCGTCCCCCGCCGGCCGGCGGTGTCTTGCCTTCAACCGTGCGGATGAAGTTGGCCACCTGCACAGGCGCATTCACGAAATCAAGCGTGGTCATGAACTGCTTCTGCGCGTCGCCGGCCCCGACCGTGATGCTGGCGTACAACCCGTCAGGCAGATAGACGCCGTCGCGCGTCAGCGGCTTGTCGAGATTCGCCACGCCGTAGACCATGACAGCGGTCGCCAGCGCCGACCACTGCTGATGTTCGGCGTAGGGCGTCAGCTCGCTGTAGAGATCGTTCAGCGTGTGCCACGCGTAGCTGTAGGTGTAGTTGACGTCCTTGCCATCCGGTCCCGGCCGCGCACTGGTCGACTGGAGCTGAAGGATCGGCACGCTGTCGACCTCAAAGGCCCTCGAATCCGTGCTGCTCGGCGTCGTGGCGTGGGCTCGCGGAAGCGTCTTCTGGAGCTTGAACGGCCACCTCGGATTGAGGTTCGCGAGCGGAGCGGTGATCTTCTGGAAATCCGCGTACCACGTCTCCGGCACAGACACGCCGGTGATGGCGTACGGTGTCGAGTCCGACTCGGTCATGAAGACGATCTTGTCGTGCAGTTCCGGGTGCCGCTTGAGCCACGCTTGCGACCCGACCAGCCCGTTCTCTTCTGCCGCAAATGCGATGAAGATGATCGATCGCTTCGGCTTGGCGCCCGATGCGGCGATGAGACGAATCGCCTCTACGCCTGGTCCAAATCCGGATCCGTCGTCGACGCCGCCGGTGCCGGAGCTGAAGCAGTCGAAGTGCGCACCGATGACGATGTACTCATCGGGATACGTCGTGCCCTTCAGGGTGGCGACGACGTTGTGGTACTTGATCGGCCCCATCTTGAACCAGTTGCGGACGTCGAATTCGAGGACGACCGGCTGCTTCTTCTCGACGAGCGTCTTGATCTCGTCGTACTGGGTGTCAAGAAGCTTGATGTCGGGCAGCACCGGGAGCTTGTCCCACGAGGCGGCGTAGCCGTCGAGCATGCTGAGTGGCGGCTCTGAATTGTTGCCAGGTTGGGCTGACGCGGGCGGCTTGGACGACTGAATGGTCCCGAGCGCACCAGCATCGATGAGCGCCTTGGTGAGTGCGGGCACCATCTCGGCGTCCAGGTACTCCGACGATCCGTCCGCGAGTTTGGTGCCGCGGCGGCCGTCGCGGCCGAAGCCCGAGTTGCCCCCAATCAGCACCCACGCACCCTTGAATGCGGCCTTGTTGGCGTTGATCTCGGCAAGGCCAGCCTGAACGGCCGTACGCTTCTTGTCGAAATTCTCCTTGCTCACCGGCTGAGTGGCTGTCGCGCGGCCGGGCACCGAAAACGGGTCGGCCTTGAGAATGACGACGGGCCCGCGCTGACTGCCCTTGGTGCCGGCCGTGAAGCTCGGCGTCCCGAATCGCAGCGCCTTCTCGGCCGGCTTGAGCATCTTGCCGAACCACGGCCCGCGGTTGAAGCCGACCGGGATTTCGCCAACCTCCTCGAGTTGCGCGTCGAGCCCGAACTGCTTGAACTGCCACACGGCCCACTGGGTGGCATCGGTGTACGCGTTGGTGCCGGTTTCCCGACCGCCAAACCGGTTGCTCGCGTAGTCGTTCCAGGTCATCGCCTGGTTGTCTTTGGTGCCCAGTTCGATGATCTTGCGGACAACCGGATCGTCCTGTCCTTGCGCGAAGGCCTGGAAGCCGATCGCGGCACCGGCGGCCATCAATCCACAGATCAGCCATCTCAACGTGCGTGTCTTCATCAATCCTCCGATACGTGCAGAAACATCATGGCTTCACGGTCTTCAGCTGCACCGTTGCGGTCTGGCCCGCGGTCACCGTGAAGAACGTCGCGCGGGATTGCAGCTTCTCGAGCGTCTCTGGATCATATGCGGGACCGGTCGTGCCGGTGCTCGATTCGAACGCAATCGCTCCGTACCGTCCGGGGACCAGCGGGCCGCCGATGATCCGGCCGGGTTCCGTCGGAGGCGCCGGGATCGAGGTGCTCGATCCGGAAACTGCCGTCGGCAAGGGCGCGGACGGCGCGTTGAGGGCCGTGCCGCTCACGGTTCGCGTCACGCGGACGTAGGGCGACCCCTCAAACCATCGCGCGGGATCGTCACTGAAGATGATGACGTCGACACCGGACGCGGGCTCGCCACGGGAATCGGTGACGCGGCCTTCGAACGTGCCCGTGTCCGTCGTCACGACGATGTCGATATCGGTGATGTGCTCCGTGCCGTCCAGCTCCAACGGGGTTGCCATAATGTCCTGACCTCCCCGGCGGACCGACTTCAGAACGGCCCCACGGCCCGAGGCGAACAGTCTCACGAACCCGCGAAGGCCGGTCAGTTCGAACGTGCCATCATCAGCCATCGGCGCCGGCCGGCCCGTCGACGTACCTGGTGAGAAAGGGGTTGAGGGGTTGACGGTGGAGCGGGCGCTGACCATAATCCGCGCCTGGGTGGTCACCGGTTGCGATCCGATGCTCGTGGTCACCCTGGTCGTCAACTCAGGCATCTTCCCTTCCACAACGACCCTGCCAGATATGGTGGCCCCCTTGTTCAACTGGAGACTGACCGTCACCTCGTCTCCGTTGACACTCACCGACGCAACCGCGCTCTCGCTCACGCCACCGCCGGCCGGGCCGCCGCTTTGCGTCTGGCTGGCCACCACGTAGTAATCGCCTGGCGGAAGATCTGAAGACATGAAGGAGCCGTCGGGCCGTCGTGGCACGCCACGGTTTACCTGGTAGGAATTGTCGCGGGACGTCAGGAAGATGCTGCCGCTGCGCTGCGCGAGCGGAATGCCTGACGAATCCAACACTGTTCCGGTGATGCGCCCCATCTTCGCGCGCAGCAGGGTGATGTCGACACTCGGCGTGTCCTGCCCGGCGCGCACCGTGACGAGGCGCGCGCCTCCCATCGAGGCTGCCCCTGGATAGAATGTCGGGGCAAACCCGAAAGTCTGCCCTTCGCGTTCATACGTCGAAGGCGCGTAGGAGTACGGCATGAAGGAGGCGGAGACGTAGTAGTCGCCAGGGGGCACGTCCCACAGCCGATACTCGCCGAGATCGTTCGTCATGTTGAAGCCGCCGCCGCCTGTCGGCACGAGGCGCCGGACTCCCCCGGTGCTCACCCACCGCGATGCCAGCAGTTGGGCGCGAGGCAACGGGTCGCCGGTCTCATCGAATACCTTTCCCGTTATCGCACCCGTCCGCTCCATGCGGAGTGTGACGGTCGCCGATCCGTTGTCGGCCAGTCGCACGGGCTCGATCTGAGACGGGGCGCTGAAACCCGAGACGGAGTTTACGGACAGCGTGAACCGGCCGGCAGGCAAACCGATGAACTCGAATCGGCCGGCTCCGTCGGTCTCGGTCTGCTTCTCGACCGTGCCTGGCGGCGGACCACTGGCTGCTCCCCTCGGCGGAAGCTGCGCGCCCGGGCTGGGTGTTCCCGATGACGGTTGAGGGATCATGGAGAGCAAAGCCCCGGCGGAACCCCTACCGGTCGACGGATCCTGGAGAGCATCGCCTCTCAACATGACGGTCGCCCGCTTGACGGGCGCCCCATTGCCGGCAGCGACGATCTGGCCGCTGATCTTGCCGGTTCCGGTCGGCTTGACCGGAGCCACGGTGCCGGTTGGAGGGTTCTGTGGGGCCGCCCGCGGGTCGGCCTGGCCCCACACGTCAGCGACCAGCCAGCCCGAGAACCCGACCACCCCCCAGATCACGGCTAACGCTTGGACATGCCAGAATCTCTTCATGTGGCCCCCACGGCCGCGTATGTTAGCGCAAATTGTCGCTCCGGATGCCGCCAACCCCCGCATCCCTTCGGGTACAATCTGCCCGGGATCCGAGCGCGACTGAGTCGGGGAGCCGGAATCCAGATCGGGGAGGTCCTCCATGCGGACGGGAAGAAACCAGCGAAGCGCTGTTCTCGCGGCCGTCCTGACGACGCTGTTAACGGGACACGGCCTGGCTCAGCCGCAGAGGGTGCCAGGGGCGATCCGGGTGCAAGTCACACTCGTGCCCATCAACGTCATCGTCACCGATCAGAACGACAAACCGGTTACTGATCTGACGAGCGACGACTTCGTCATTCTGGAGGACGGGGTCAGGCAGGCCGTCGCCCACTTCTCGCTGCAGACGCTGGTTGCCGCCGCTCCTGAACAAACGGCCACCAGGGCACTGCTGCGCAAGGTTCCGACTGCCTCGCTCGAAGCCCAGACGCGGCGGACTTTCGTCATCGTGCTTGGACGGGGCAGACTGCAACAGCCATCAAAGGCCGTCGACCGACTGATCGATTTCGTGAAGGGGTCGTTGCTGCCCCAGGACATGGTGGCGGTCATGGGATGGAATCGGGCGACCGATTTCACGACGGACCACGGACAAGTCGTCCAGGTGCTGGAACGGTTCAAGAAGTACCACGAGGGGGTCGAAGCCAGGATGGCCCTGCGCTTCAGCGGGCTGGCCGCGATCTACGGCAGCAAGGAGATTCCTAAGAACCTCCAGCCGGACATCGACAGGATCTTCGTTGTTCCTGGCGCCCTGACGGCGCGTCAGGTGCCGCCGGGCAATGTGACCGACGCGAGCCGGATCAAGGACGACGTGCGCCAGGCTACGGGCGGCCTGCAGCGCATGGAAGCCGATACCGCGGGCACGATGTCGGCGCTCGATCAACTTCAGGTCGATTCACTCACCGATCTTTCGTTCGACGACTATGTCTCGTCACAGTCACAGACGATGCAGGACGTGCAGAATCTGTATACCGCCGTCGAGTACCTGCGCTACATGGATGGCGAGAAGCACCTGCTGTTTTTCACCGAGCAGGGCCTGTTTCTGCCGCGTCTCGAGAACGACAAGAGCCTGGCCGCCATGGCCAACGATGCGCGTGTTGCGATCGACACGTTTCAGACCGGCGGCGTCGACGCGTCGGGGCTGCCTTCGGCGGCCACGCCACCGCCGATGGTCGGGGCTATGGGCGGGCGGGGTGGGGCGGGCGGCGGTCAACAGCCGCGCGCCGGCAATGCCAGCCGTCTGTTCGCACTCTCGAGCCTGCGGAACATCAGCATGATGACGGGGGGGCGTGCATCAATCCACGGCGACATCGGCCAGGCGCTCTCGACGGTCGATGAGGTGACGCGTATCGAGTACCTGCTTGGATACTACCCAAGCAAGACCAATTGGGACGGGAAGTACCGCAACGTGGTCGTGCGCGTGAGACGGCCCGGACTGAAGGTGTCGTATCGGCGGGGCTACTACGCAAGGGAATCGCTCCAGCCGTTCGATCGCAAGGCGTTCCTTTCCTACAGCCGCATCGCGGCAGCAGCTCAGTACGATCTCGAGGTCAAGGACCTCAAGGTCAAAGCGAAGGCGACGACTGTCGCCGCGGCGAGCGGCGGTCAGGAGGTCCAGGTCGACCTGGCGATTGACGCGTCGAGAGTCCCGTTCAAGGAGGAAGACGGCCTCCACAAGGCGACGCTCCAGCTCACGACCTTCTATGGTGATGCGCGCGGCCGATTTCTTGGCGACGCGTGGCAGACGTTGGATCTGAATCTGCGGCCGGCCACGTGGGAACGCGTCAAGAAGGAGGGCATCGTGTGCTCGACGCGCGTCCCGCTGAGGGTGCAGGGCCAGACCTTCAAGATTGTCGTCTATAGCTACGAGGCGGACCTGGTCGGCAGCGTGACGACGAAGTTGAAGAACTAGAGGCGCGGTGTCAGAACCCGTTCCAGCGGCGAAGCAGCCAGCCGCGTGCGCGGGTTCTGACACCGTCCCCAGTAAGACCTACTTGAAGAGCGGATCCGGACTCACAGTCATCTTTTTGGTGGCGATCTCCTTGCCGTCCACCGCAAAGGTCACTTTGTAGACCCCGGCGTCCACCATCATGCCGCCGCCGCCCCGGCCGCCGCCACCACCGCCGCCCGCTCCGCCACGGCCGCCGGCCGCCGGCGCGCCTGCCGCAACGCGGTTGAGGCCCCAGAACACCTTCTGGAGTCCTTTCTTGATGCTCGGCCTCAAGGCTTCCGCCGAACTCTGCGAGAGCTCCGCGATCTGGTTACCCTCCAGGTCCTTGATGGTCACCGTGACCGTCTTCGCGTCGGCCTTCAGGTAGTAGTAGATGTTCTGGCCAACGCGCGGATTGTCGGCCTTCGCCATCTCGCCCAGCGTGTCGCCACGGCGTTCGAACCGATTCCACTTGACCGTGTTCTTGATGTCGAACAGGTACGCGTTCTGTTGAAAGACATCGGCCTTGAATTCCTTGATCGGACCGATGTCCACGATATAGAAACCGCGGCCGTAGGTCGCAATGGCCATCTCGCGATCGCGCTTCTGGATCGCCATGTCGCGGATGACTGTGTTCGGAGCGCTCGTCGAGAACGCCGTCCACGCCTTACCCTCATCGATCGTCACGAAGATCCCCTTCTCGGTCCCGAGGTACAGGACGCTGGCGTTCTCCGGATCCTGTTCGACGTCGAAGATGGCGGCATCCATCCCGCCGCTGATGTTCGTCCACGTCTTGCCGAGATCTTTCGTGACAAACAGCCACGTCTTGTCCTCGCTGTGGGAGCGGTAGCCGCTGAATCCGAGGTACGCGGTGTTCTCATCGAACGCCGACGCCACGACCCGCTTCACCCAGCGGTCGCACGGGATGAGGTCGCCTTTAACTCCGGCTTTCGGCTTGCACCCTGCGTCGTAGAACTGGTCGGTGATGGAGACCCACTTGTTGCCGCCATCCGACGTCACCCACACGTTGCCATCGTCGGTGCCCGCCCACAGCAGGCCCGGTTTGCGCGGCGACTCCGACACTGTGTAAACCGTCGCCCACTGAAGGTTGGTCTTCCTGGCTTCGTCCAGTTTCGTCTTGTCCGCCTTCGACAGATCGGGACTGATCCGCACGAAGGTGCCTTGCGCGCCGCGGCTGACCGACTTCCACACGTACTGCGACGCGATGTAGACGATGCCCGGATTGTGGGGCGACAGGACGATTGGCGCGTTCCACTGGTAGCGGAGCGCGGGCTCGCCGGCCGCTGTCTGCTGCGGCGTCAGCCGCACCGCGAGCGTCGACGCCTCACCCGTGTTGAGGTTCATCCGGCTCGACCCGCCGAACTGGCTCTCGTAATAGATGTACTCAGGATTCCACCAGTCGCGGACGACGTAGAACGCGTCTCCCGTCGGCAGATAGGTCCAGTCGTTGCCGAACAGGCCGTAGCTGTTGCGGTTCTGCGACGGCCCGAGCCACGCGCCGTTGTCCTGGGTGCCCCCCATGAGGTTGTACGGCATCTCGTTGTCCACCGACACGTCGTAGAACTGCTGAACGTTGATGGTGCTCTTCTGGCTCCAGTGTTCGCCGCCATCCCAGCTTTCCGACAGACCGCCGTCGTTGCCGCTCAGGATGTGCTGGCCGTTGAGCGGATCGGCCCACACCACGCGGTGGTCGACATGCGTCTTTCCATTGCCGCGGTCCCACTGCGCAACCGTGAGCGTCTTGCCGGCGTCCTTTGACACCGTCGTGTTCGTGTCGCCGCAGTAGAGAACCTTGTCGTCCGTCTGGTCGACCCAGATGCGGCCGTAGTACCCGCCCTCGGTCTGGTTCACCTGGGCGCTTCCAACCTGGGCGGCGCCGCGGCCTGCTGGCTGCGTTGCGGCAACTGCGCTGGCGGGTGTCGGTGTCGCCTGTCCGCGACCAGCGGGCTGTGCCGGCGGCAACTGAGGGTTCACGATCGCGGGGGACTTGATCACTGGCGGCGTCTGCTGCTGAATGCCCAGGGCTTCGCGTGTTTCGTTGGTTTCATCCTCGCGCGCCTGCGCGGCGGCGTCGAGATCGCTGTCATTCACCTGCGGGACCGGCGGTCCTGCCGGCGCCGCCACCTTGTATTCCGTCATCCGCTTCCAGGTCCTGCCCTGGTCGTCGGTGCGGTAGATCATGCCGTTCATCTTGACCGGCGCGATGTTGGCCAGCGCGCCCGAGTAGAGAATCTCGAGCACGTGGCGGTTGATGAGCTGGAATCGTCCCTTGGCCTCGGATGAATCTGCGGCCGCCGCAGGCTTGGCCATCAGCTTGGTCATTTCCGTGATGTTAAGCATCAGATCCTTGTCCGATGCCAGCGCCTTCCTGGCTGCTGCCTGAAGTTTCGCCACGTCCACGCCGCTCCTGGTCACGAAGTCCTTGTCTCCAACCAGCGCGTTGAACTTGGTCACCAGGTCCGCTTCGGTCGCGCCGGTGACCGGCACGAACTTCGGCGCCAGCGCGGCCAGTTCCGCGTTGATCGTAAAGCCCTTGAACTTCTCGATCGTGAATCCGTCGCCGAACAAAACCGTGCCCATCGCGCCGCCGCGCCCGCCGCCACCACCTCCACCCCCGCGCCCGCTCGCCGCCGAGGCGGCACGGAAGTTGGCCACGCCGTCGCCTTCGCGGAAGCCAACGACGATTTCCTCGTCCATCCGCGCGTACACGATCTTCGGGTTCTTCTCGAAGATTGTCAGGCCTGTCCGCCCGGTTGGCGTGCCCTGAGCAGGCAAGCCGCCCGCCAGCCGGCTCCACGTCTTGCCGCCGTCGGTCGTCTTGAACAGGCCGTTGTCTGCATCTCGATCGTCGTACGTCCATGCACGGCGATAGTGCTTGTAGGCTGAGGCGATGACGATGTTCGAATTCTGAGGGTCGATGACAAAGTCGCCAACGCCCCGGTCCTTCATCGGCCCGAGATTGGTCCACGTCTTTCCGCCGTTGATGCTCTTGAACAGACCGCGCTCGCAGTCCATGTCGTTGGAGTAGAGCTTGCCTTCGGCTGCCGCGTACACGATGTCCGGGTTCCTGGAGTCCACGGCGATCATCGGGATGAAGTAGCTCTTCTCGAGTCCAATGTGCGTCCACGTCTTGCCTGCGTCAGTGGACTTCCACATGCCGTTGCCGTGCGTGCTCGCGCGCGCATGCATCGGCTCCCCGGTCCCCAGATACAGAATGTTCTGGTTGGAGGGCGCAATCGCCATCCAGCCCATACTCTCGGTGCCGTACTTCTCGAAGATCGGCTCGAAGTGAATGCCGCCGTCGATGGTCTTCCAGACGCCGCCGGTGCCGCCCAGCACGTAGTACGTCTGGCTCTGGCCGCGGGGAACGGCGATGCCCGAGATGCGTCCCGAGAAGGTCATCGGCCCGACCCAGCGCCAGCCGAACTGGTTGAAGTCGTCTGCGGTGACCGGGCTCTGAGGTGCGTTCTGGGCGTAGTCAAGTGCGCCCAAAATGCAGACGAGTGACAGAAGAGAGACGAAGAAGTGCGTTCGCGATGATCTGAACACTGATCCTCCTTGGTGCGACGACTCGCAATGACGGATGCGTGCGCTTGCGAGGCGATCCGATGGTTCTGTCCGGGGCCGCAGAACGTGCAGAGCATATCTCATGATGGTCGTGTCGGTGGTATCCTCCCTGCCACGGCCCCGCTTCCGAGGAGTGCGCTGTGCACGGACGTCATTGGTCTTGTCCTGATCGCTTCTGCCAGCTCTCGCTGGCCGCCCCGGTTCTAATGTGCGTCGTGTTGTTGCTGTCGGCGGCATGCGGACCCAAAGCGCCGCCTGCCACCACGCCGTCGCCGGCACCGCCGACAGGTGCCGCATCCGCGAGGCCGCCGGCCCAGCCCGTACCATCTCCTCCCACCGCGGCACAGCCAGGCGCAGCCCCGGCAGCAACGCCGCTGGCAACAAAACCGAGGCCACCCGCTCCGCCGCCGCTGCTCGGCCACCTCTCGCGCGCCAGTCTCAAGGCGTATGAATCATGGAAGCCGCTGTTCGCGGCAGCACCATACGTACCCGACGAAACAGCCGTCGCCGCCATCAAGTCGGGCGCACAAGACGTCACGGTGCTGCTCATTATGGCCACCTGGTGCCCGGACAGCAAACGTGAGTTGCCGCGCTACTTCACGGTCATGGACGCGGCCGGCGTCTCCGATTCAACGTTGACCATGGTTGGGGTGGATCGGACAAAGAAAGACAGCGAAGGGCTCACTGAAAAGTGGGGCATCACGCGGGTGCCGACGTTCGTGTTCTTCCGTGGCGGACAGGAGCTCGGGCGTGTCGTCGAACGCGTTCCCGCCGGCAGCACACTCGAAGCCGAAATCGCCAAAGTGCTCGGGCCGAAGTAGAGATCGCGGATCCGTCAGGCCGGCATCCATTCTCGCGCCGCGGTTCAGAAACGGATTCTTCTGCTACTCGTCCAGGCGGCGCGTGTTGGTTTCCGACATCGGCCACATGATGGCCAGGCCGATCGCGCCGTACAGCATGATGTAGTACGCCGGCGCGAGGGGGTGGCCAAGCGTCTCGATGAGCCATGCTGATACGAGCGGCGCGCTGCCGCCGGCGAGCGCCAGCGTGATGCTGTACGCGAAGCTCATCGATGTCACGCGCGAGCGCAGGGGAAAGATCTCCACCACCATCGCTCCCTGCATGCCCAGCGCCATGCCAATCGGCACCGCGACCAAGAGCTGCCCGACGATGAACGCACCGGGGGTGCCGTAGAGCATCATCTGGAGCGCGGGGTAGATCAGCGCCATCACCGCGACCGTGAGCAGTATCATCTGCCGCCGGCGCCCGATCTTGTCGGACAGCCAGCCGCCCAGCGGCTTCGACAGAAGTACCACGACCAGGGTGAGGGTGTTCGCCAGCAGAAACTCCGAGCCGTGTGCCGTGGCCAGGCTCTTCCGCCGTTCCACCGCGTACGTAAACGTCAGGTAGTACGCCGCGTTGGTCATCGCCACAATGCCGAACGTCTGGATGATGGGCAGCCAGTCGCCCAGGAGCGAAGGCAGGAGCTTCGGCCGGATCATCCTGGCCTTGAGACCTTCCGCTGTTTCGATGATGCCGCGCCGCAGCAGATATCCGACAATCAGGAACACGACGCTCCCGACAAACGGAATGCGCCAGCCCCAGGTGGTGACCTGATCGGGTGGCAGCGACGCGTTTACGAGCCACGCCGTCCCCGATCCGAGAATGAAGCCGATCGTGGTGCCGGCGGCCGTCGAACTGCTAACGAGGCCGCGCATCAGAGGCGACGATCCCTCGGTGGTATAAACCATCGATCCGGTGAACTCGCCGCCAAGCGAGAAGCCCTGGATGAGCCGCATCGACACCAGCAGGAGCGGGGCCGCCACGCCAATCTGATCGTAGGTCGGCAGCAGGCCAAGGATGAGCGTGGCAGAGCCCATCAGCGCAATCGAGAGCGTCAGCAGTGCCCGGCGGCCGATGCGATCGCCGATCCGGCCCAGCACGAGGCTGCCGATTGGCCGCGCGAGAAAGCCGAGCGCAAAGGTGCCGAAGGTCAGAAACTGCTGGGCGGTGTGGCTCGACTGCGTGAAGAACTGCTTGCCGATGTCGCTTGCGAAGTAGCCGTAGACGGCAAAATCAAACCACTCGAGCACGTTGCCGATCAGTCCGGCGAGTGCGGTGCGCAGTGCTGATTGTGTGGGAACTGGTGCGTCTGCCATTGAGTGTCTAGCCCCCCCGGATGAAGTGCGCATTCTACCTTGGTTGGCGCGAACAACACGACAATCGGCGTCTCACCCGGGCGTGAGACGCCGATAGAAGTTGCGCAGAGTGCGGTCGGACTTAGCGATACGCCATCAGACTGCCGCGGTAAGGGATCACCTGCCCCGGCCTCACGGTGATGTCGAACGCGACCGGCTCGCAGCCCTCGGCTTGCAATTCAATCTCGTGCATCCCCGCCGCGAGTGGCACCGGTTGCCCGTCGAAGTCCCGGGCGATCCCGATGAACTGACCGTCAACGTAGACCGCCGCGTCGTCCGGGTCGATGAGGAAGCTCATGCCGCCATAACCGATGCCTTGCCTCATCGGGAATCGATAGGCGTATGAAGGCGCCCATCCGTAGTCGAAGCGGAAACCATACGGACTTCCCGCAAAGATCGAGATGCCAAGGCCGAAGCGCACCCTCGGGCGGGAGATATACGGGCGATAACCATATCCGCTGTATCCACCATATCCACCGTTCGAGTACGAGCGGTTGTCGTACCGGCGCGTATCGTACTGGCGAGACGCGTACTGCCGCGTGTCGTACTGGCGAGACGCGTACTGCCGCGTGTCGTACTGGCGAGGCGCGGTCTGTCGCGTGTCGTACTGGCGAGGCGCGGTCTGTCGCGCAGCGGTCTGAGCGCTGGATTGGACGCGCGGCGCAACGCGCTGAACCGCCACATCTCGAGGCGCCTCGGCTTGGCCGGCCCCGCGGGCCTGGCGCCCGTTCGCGCGGTCGCTGTTGGCCTGTGCGCGAGTGGCGCTTCCGCCGTTGTTTGGCTGTACTCGAGCCGTCTGCCCCTGCCGGCGGTCGCGCCCGTTCTGATCGCTCGATGCCGCGAGGGCAGGAATCGCGCTGACGGCCAGCGCCAGCATCACTACACCCGTTGCAGTCGCTCTGTTGATGTTCATGATGACCTCCCCGTTCGCCGCCCGCTGGTTAACCCGTCCGACGCGTGCCTCCAGTGACCGCGTCTGGCCAGTGCAGGCTGGCAACCACGTACATCGCAACGAGCGTGCCACCCTGAATAGCGTGATTCCTTGGCAATCAGTGCGGAAACTCCCTACCCGCGCAAGAACTGTCTCACATTGAGGACACAAACAAATCAGAATCGGGGAAACGCGGCCGGCCAGAGGATCGGGAACTCCATCAACGCGCCCAGGCGGTCCCCGTACAGCGAGAGCATGGTTGGCCACTCGGCGGCGGCCATCGCCGCCGGTGTCTGCGTGGGCAGCATGCGGAGCGGGACCACAATCGGCGCGATCGGCGGAGCCGCAGCCCGCACAGGAATGCGGTATGCCCGTCCGGCACGAAGTTGTGTCGTGGTCAGCCCATTGGCCTGCTGGATAGCCCGGATCGAGGTGCCGTACCGGGCCGCCAGATGTCCGAGCGTCTGGCCGGGTTGGACCACGTGCCGCACTGTGGATACCGGCGGCCGGACAATCTTGGCTTCAACCAGGTACGGAAACGCCCTCCGCCCAAGCTCCTGGGCCACCGGATTGTAGAACCTGACGTGATAGTGCGTCCGGTGGAGCGGAACGTGGCTGATGATGGCGTTTCTGGACCCTCGCGAGAACTGAAAGATGCGATCGAGCCAGTCCTTGTCTTCAGAGATGCTCAACGCATACTTGTAGAGCAGTTTCTGGATTCGCGTGTCGAGGAAGATGGCTTCGACATCCGTGCAGGTGACCAGCGCCCTGACCAGCGCCCAGTTCTTCGGCAAGTCCAGATTGGCGGCCGTACCGACTTCGAACCACTTCCGCTGCCCGCCCGCGTAGTAGAACCCGAGGTCGGCGTCCCGTCCGGCCTGATGCGACCCGTGGCGCTTCATGCGCCCGCCATCGGCATAACTGAGATCGCCGACCACAATTGACTGGGCGTCTGGGAACAGTTCGTGGACCTTGTTGACGGCCGTTTGGATGCCGGCAATCGTCTCCGAGGTGCCCCATGTGTCGGCGGACGGTGCAATCGCCAGGCCGGGCCCTTCCGACAGATTCACGGCGTTGATCAGGATGGCGCCCGACGGCGTGCCGATGCTCAACGAACCCAGGGAAGGCAGATCGGACTCGACCCGCTGCTTCAATTCCTCGTCTGTCAGGTCGAGCAGCGCCGCCGGGTTCTCGCGCGCGGGACCGGCCGCCGCGTGCAGACCTGACGGCCCGGCAATCCCCGCCGATCCAAATTGGGGAACGCCGCCCGAAGGCGACCAGGCCATCAGCCAGAGCCCGGCGATCAGAGTGACAGATGTCGGCATTGTACGCCTGCACACTGTACCTGATCGCCACCGCCGCCGGTCAAGCGTTATTCGTTCTTTTTCGCCTTCTTGTGTTCAGCCTTATGCTCAGTTGGCGGATCCAGGCGGTCCACCAGCGCATCCAGGTCCTGGAAGCGGAACACCTGGTCCATCATGTTGTGCGCCTTGAGCACGGGCTGATAGCGGTGTACGGCCTTGTAGACGGGGTCGTGCACCATCTTGGCCCAGCGGTCCTTCACCTTCTGATCCGAACTCGCGGGCACGTACTCCAGGTACTGCTTGACCAGCGGGTGATTCGGCGTGATGTCCATCGCCATCGTCGTGGAGGCGCCGACGCCGTGCGCAATCGTTCCAGCGTCTTCTTCCTCCTCGCCGCGCCGCTTGATCAGATCTTCGAAGATGGCCGGCTTCTTCATGTTGACGATGTTGGTCGGCCAGGAGATGCCCGCCTTGAGAATGTTGAGCACGCGATCATTCGGCGCTTCCGCCTCGGCCGCAATCCACGGAGAGTACAGCGGTTGCACCATGTGGCCAGGCGAGAAGTAGAGGGCTCGCCCGGCGCCGCGCCAGAAGAACTCCCATGCCGTCTCGTCAATATCGGCCAGGACCTTCTCTACGAGGCCGACCATCGGGTAGTTGAAGCAGCGCGTCACCAGCCCCAGCGACTCCAGCGCACAGCCCACGTATCCCGGGCGGGAATTGTTCTGGCACAACTTGATGAACGCCTTCAGGACCCGCTCGGTTTCCCTCGTGCTGCTGTCCGGCGTCAACTGCTTCATCAGCGATTCGGCAAGGCACAGGCCAAGGCCGGCGTGCATCATCGTCAGCGACTTGTCCGGCATGCCGGCGGCCTGGCCGTCAATCAGAATGCCATGGGCGTCTTCGCTGCAATCCCATTGCAGGTTCCATGTCCGTAGCGAGTACACGTGGCCAAGTCCCTCGACCGACCAGATGTTCTCGTAGTCTCCGATGCCGTACGCCTTGTCCATGAACGTGGCCAGGTCGAATTCGCCGGACTTCGGGATGCCGATCCTTTCCGGGTTGTTTCTCACCAGAGTGAAGACGTTCCGGGTGTTCTTCGCCTGCTGGGAGTGGATGCCTTCCTGCTGTCCGAGGGTCGCGTCCGCCGCGAGCTTGCCCTGAGTCAGCAGATGGTCTGTCACTTTCACCCAATAAGCGGGATCCATGGCTTTGAGCGTCAGCACGTCGAACATCATGTCGACCGCCTTGCTCTGATATTCGTCGCCCGCAATGAACATCACCGCGGCTGGATCGCCAAACTTCTCGACGGTCCGCTTCGTGCTCCTGTAGAGCTGACCGGAAAACGTGTCGGGGTCCTCACCGTTCGGTCCTGGCGCCGGCGGATTCTTGGGGTTCACGTGCTTCTCCGGGAAGCCGGCGATCTTGGCGATCTCCTGTCCCGCATAGAGGCTCTTCGCGAAGGCGTAGCGCATGACTGCGGTGGCTATTTCTCTCATGGCGTCTCCTCACGAACCGGATAGTTGCGTCGGCAATGGAGAATCGTCGGGCCGGCGTCCCATCCCGGCCCCGCTCCTGGCACCATACTACTCCTCTGCGGGTTAATCCTTCGGCCCGATCATTTCCTCAGGGCGAACGGCTCTGTCGAATTGCTCTGCTGTCAGCAATCCCAGCTCGAGAGCGGCTTCCTTCAGCGTCTTGCCGCCGTGGTGCGCCGCTTTGGCGATTCTGGCGGCGTTGTCGTAGCCGATGACAGGGCTGAGCGCCGTCACCAGCATCAAACTGCGGCCCAGCAGTTCGTCGATGCGCTCCTGGTTGACCTCGATGCCCGCGATGCAGTGGTCTGCGAAGCTGCGGCAGGCGTCGGCCAGCAGGCGGATCGACTGCAACAGGCTGTAAATCATGACGGGCTTGAAGACATTGAGTTCCAGGTGGCCGTTGCTGCCGGCAATTGAGATCGTTGTGTGGTTTCCGATCACCTGCGCGCAGACCATGGTCATGGCCTCGGCCTGTGTCGGATTCACCTTGCCCGGCATGATGGACGAGCCGGGTTCGTTCTCCGGCAGGTGAATTTCGCCGATCGCGCAGCGCGGGCCCGACGCCAGCAGCCGGATGTCGTTCGCAATCTTCATGAGGGAGCACGCCAGGGTGTTCAAGCTGCCGGAGGCTTCCACAATGGCGTCGTGGGCGGCCATGGCCTCGAACTTGTTCTCGGCGGTGGTGAAGGGGAGCGCCGTAATCCGGGAGACATGTGTGGCAAACAGCTCCGCAAAGCCGTTCGTGCAGTTCAACCCGGTGCCGACCGCCGTTCCCCCCTGCGCGAGCTGGGATAGACGTGGCAGGCAAGACTCGACTCGGGCGATGCCGTACTTGACCTGGGTCGCGTAGCCGGAAAACTCCTGGCCCAGCGTCACCGGCGTCGCGTCCTGAAGATGTGTGCGGCCGATCTTCACGATGTCCTTGAACGCGACGGCCTTGCCTTGCAGCTCGTTTTGCAAGTGCTCCAACGCGGGGATCAACTCGTGGTCCAACTCCTCGACGGCGGAAATATGCATCGCCGTCGGAAATGAATCGTTCGAGGATTGCCCCAGGTTCACGTGGTCGTTGGGATGGACAGGTGACCTGGAACCGAGTCGCCCGCCCAGAATCTCGATGGCGCGATTGGCAATCACTTCGTTGGCATTCATGTTGGTCTGGGTGCCTGAGCCTGTCTGCCAGACGACGAGCGGGAAGTGGTCGTTCAGGGCGCCGTCCATCACCTCCTGCGCGGCCGCCGCGATGGCCGTCCCGAGGGTCGTGTCGAGAATGCCCAGTTCCATGTTGGCGAGGGCGGCTGCCTTCTTCTGCACGCCCAACGCCCGGATGAGAGGCAACGGCATCCGCTCGGTCCCGATCTTGAAGTTCTCAAAGGACCGTTGCGTCTGCGCGCCCCAGTACTTGTCGGCGGGAACGGCGATGTCTCCCATGGAATCGGTTTCGGCGCGGGTTTTCACCGGGTCCTCTGCTGTCGAGGGTTGTTTGTTCGACATCTCTTCGTCCTCTATCCCGTGTTCTCGCACCACGGCGTCTCGACGTCAAGGGACGGGTCGGAGAGGCACGCTCTTGGTGTGACGACCGACCGCGTCGCGCCTCACGCCGCCTTGAGATCCCGCAACATGATGAGCAGCATTCGCGTTGGCTCTGATGCATCAAGCGCGTGTGGAACGTCTGCGGGCATGCGCACGATGGTGTCCGGCGTCGCCCGGACGGGCGTGCCGCCGATTGTCAGAGTGAGCGCGCCTTCGAGGACCATCACGAGCGCATCAAATGGCGACGTGTGCTCGGTGAGCCCCTGCCCCGCGTCGAACGCAAAGAGGGTGATGTTGCCGCCGCTGGTCTTCGCCAGCACGCGACTGGCTATTCCGTGTTCGGTGGGGCTGACGAGCGACTGAAGCCGCAGCGCCTCGGCTGGCGGAATCATTGGATTCGTGATAGCCATCGGATCTTCCTTCCTTTGCGAGGCCGACGCCGAAGCGTCCGCCGACGAGGTGTTCCGCCCTATCGCCGGTCCAGTGATGTCCCGATTAACGAGCGGGCGGGCCGAGTCGCCCGAGGTCCGCGGCGGCGGCGTCCACAAGCGCGGCCTCGCGCGCGAGGGCCTTCGCCGCCCGCGCGATCTCGGCATCGACGCCGTCATACTGCTTCTGCTCGATGCCCTCGCGCACGCCGGGCAGCGTCTTGACGTCGTACCCGGTGTAATAGCCCGGCGCATACAGCAGATGGCGATACCACTCCCGGTGCGGGAGGCCAGCCGGGTCCAGGAGTTGCCGCTCGCTCTGTATCAGTTTCGCGTTGACCGCGCGAATCGCCGCGGTGTTCCCGGCGAGCTGTGAGGACGCGGCCGCGAGCGCCTTCTTGTATCGCCCCGCCGCCGCGGTCAGCGCGGTGGACGCGTTCTCGAGCGGCGCGAAGTTCAGCGCTGGCGGCACGGCTTCCGCGACTGGCGCGGCGAGCGGCCGCCGCGGATCGCGGGTGGCGGCAAACACGCCCTCCTCGATCTGCCTGTTGCGTTCGCGCACGTCTTCCTGCCGGCGCTTCAGCAGCGCCTGCACATCATCGACGTACGCCTTCACCGTCTCGGCCAGGCGCGTGAAGTCGAATGGGAGGATGTCCGCATCAGCCAGACGGATGACAGCCGTACCGATCGTCTGCGCGGCCAACCGGCCATACGCAAAGTCGGTGTCCTCGAAGTGCGTGTACTGGTAGAAGTCGTCATAGATCGAATGGTAGATGCCGTTGTTGTCCTCGCCGCCGTAGCCGAGGTTCAGCGTGGGGACGCCGCTGTGCTGGAGAAAGGGCGTGAAGTCCGAACCGGAGCCGAGCGCGCCAATCCGCAGATCGTCGCGCGTGCGCGCCTCGTTGCGTTCCACGGGAGTGCCCTTTTCAATGGTGGCCGCCTGCAGGCGTTTCCACGCGCTGACCTTCGCCTCGGGATCCTCCACCGCGCGGGCGACGCCGTTGATGAATGGCTCGAGCGTGTGCGAACCAGCCATGTCGAAATAGCCGCGGCCGTTGCTGTCGGTGTTGATGTACACCACCGCGTGCGACTCGAGTTCGGCGGCGTGCGTCTCCACCCACTCGGTGGAACCGAGCAGCGCGGGTTCTTCGCCGTCCCACGCCGCGTAGATGATCGTCCGCTTCGGCTGCCACCCTTGCTTGCGCAATTCGCCGAGCGCGCGCGCTTCCTCGAGTTCGGCCGAGATGCCGCTGACCGGGTCGCCTGCGCCGTTCACCCAGGCGTCGTGATGATTGCCCCGGATGATCCACTCGTCGGGGTATGTGGAGCCGGACAGCCGCGCGATCACGTCGTAGATGGGCGTAATGTCCCAGTTGAACGCAAGCTTGAGATGAACGGTGGCGGACCCGGGACCGATGCGATACGTGATCGGCAGCGCCCCGCGCCAGTCCTCTGGCGCCGGCGGGCCGTTCAGCGCGGCAAGCAGCGGCTGCGCGTCGCCGTAGGAGATCGGCAGCACTGGAATCCGCGTGATCGTCCGCGCCTCGGCCACCGCCAGGCGCTTGGCCTCGGGCGTGGCGCCGACGCCCGGCGTGAGCGGGTCGCCCGGGTAGACGGGCATGTCCATCACGCTTCCGCGCTGCACGCCGTCTCGCGGCCGCATCGGTCCTTCCGGGAACACGTCGCCCCCGAAGTACCCGTCGTCTCGAGGATCGGAATAGATCAGGCATCCAACCGCACCGTGTTCGGCGGCGACCTTCGGCTTGATGCCGCGCCATGACGCGCCATAGCGTGCGATGACAATCGCGCCCTTGACCGACACGCCGAGCCGCTCGAGTTGCTCGTAGTCCACTGGCCTGCCGTAGTTGACGTAGACAAGCGGTGCCGTGACATCGCCGTCGATCGAGTAGGCGTTGTACGTGGGAAGCTGCTCGGCCTTCTGCCCGGAGGTGGGGTCCACCGCCAATGTCGGTTCTTCAAGCTTGGCGACGAACCGGGTGGGCGTCACCATCTCCAGCAGCCGCGTCTTTGGCGTGGGAAACAGAACGTCGAACCGCTCGATCTTCGCGTCCCAGCCCCACTCCTTAAACCGCGCCAGCATCCACTCGGCGTTGTCCTTGTCGTACGGCGATCCAACATGATGCGGCCGGGCGCTCATCCGCTCGTCGTACCCGCGGATGTTGACCGCCACCGGCAACGCGCGGAATGCCGCCTCCCACCGCTCGCCAGGTGATACCGCCGCCGGCGAGGATTGAGCGTTGGGACTCGATACGGCGGCCACGGCTGCCGCGATCGCCACGAGAAATCGACCGCCTCGAAGAGTTGTCATGAATGTGCTCCCGGTCGTATTCTCCCGATCGGACGCGCGGTTGGCAAGCGGGCTGATTCCGGAGAGCGCTGCAGTCGTGCGGGAAACTACACCGGTCTTCGCGGTGCCGGGAAACCTCTGAGCGCCGAATTCAATCCCTCTCGGGAACCTCGGCCGGAATTGCACCGTAATACATTGTGACGCAAGGCATCTTGCCAAGCGAGGTAACCGCGGAGGCCATCATGGCACCTGCTACCGAACGGGCAGCGTCGGTCGAGGCATTCGACAGTTGGCGAGAGCAGTTGCGCCGGGGGGGGCTGGAGTTAGCCATTCTCCTGGCTGTGGCTCGGAGCCCTCGCTATGGCCTCGAAATCATCAGTCACCTCGAGGCGTTCACTGATCTTGTCGTCACCGAGGGGACGATCTACCCGATCCTCGCCCGCCTCAGCCGTGACGGCTGGCTGGCGCCCGAATGGCGCGAAGAAGGCTCGCACCCGCGCAAGTACTACCGCCTGACGAACCGCGGACAGGCGCGACTGACGTACATGACCGATTCGTGGAAAGCTTTTGCCGCCAAGCTCGACCGGTTGATCGTGGCGGCGCAAGGAGATGGCAATGACGCTCACTGAGGTCGGCGAGTCGAGGGTCAACGGATATCTGTTCATCCTGGATCGATCCCTGCGGTCGTTCCTGCCGCGCGAGATCGCCTCCGACGCGGTGCGTGAGGTCGCGTCGCACATCCGCGAGCGGTGCGATCAGGCCGAGGCTGCCCCAGACGAGCGCGCCGCCATCGAGCGTGTGCTTGCCGAGCTTGGCCCGCCGCTGCGTGTGGCGCAGGCGTATTCGCACGAGATGACGCTGGACGAGGCGGTCACCACCGGCCGTTTCGTGCCGATGGCACGGGCTCTTTGGCATAGCGCGACGTCATCGGTTGTCGGTTTCGGATGGGCCATCCTGGTCTTTACCGGCTGGTCGATGGGGGTATCGCTTCTCGCCATGGCCGTGCTGAAGCCGGTCTTCCCTAACAACATCGGCTTCTTCACGCTGAACGGGCAGCCCAGAGGATTCGGGATGGAGTTCGCGCTGCCGCCCGGCACCGAAGCGCACGGCGGCTACTGGCTCATGCCCGTTGCGCTGGTGGCGGGGCTGGGCGTGCTGGTGGTGACGCAACGACTCTCTCGCCGGATCCTCCTGTGGATGCGCGCGCGCAAGCCGTCGGCCAGGATCGCGCTGAAGATTGAGGTGCTCGACCGGAGCAAGTAGCGGTTGGGGGCTCTCTGCTCGCCGCGCTCGCCACCGGGCACAGCGAGACCGATATACGATCTGGTTCTTTGTCGGGGGTGAACCGTCCGGGGTTGCCCCATCGTCGTGGGCATCGCGTGGCTCTCGCGCTGAACCGGCGGTTCGGGAAAACGGCGGGGTCAAGAGAGAACCAACATGATCTCGATCGTCATTCCGGCACATGACGAGGCGCGCCTGATCGGGCGCACGCTCGCCGCGCTCCAGACCGCTGCGCGGGCCCAGGACGAACCATACGAGATCATCGTTGTCGATGATGCGTCGGCCGACGCGACCGCCGAGGTGGCGGTGCGGCATGGGGCCCGCCTCGTGATGGTCAACTATCGGCAGATCGCGTCGGCGCGCAACGCCGGCGCCAGGCACGCTCTGGGCGATTTGCTGGTGTTTGTCGATGCGGACACTGATGTCTCCGAGGCAGTCCTCCGCGCGGCCGTGCGTGCCATTCGTTCCGGGGCGGTCGGGGGCGGTGCGAAGGCCCGGTTCGATGGCCGCGTTCCCCTCTACGCGACCGCGCTGCTGTGGTTGTGGCTCTGTCTCCAATGGGCCGGGCGGCTGGCGGCGGGATCCTTCATCTTCTGTACGCGGCAGGCGTTTGAGACCGTTGGCGGGTTCGATCAGACACTCTATGCCGGAGAGGATGTTGATCTGAGCTGGCGACTCAAGCGGTTGGGCGCGTTCGTGATCGTGAAGCAGCCGGTGGTAACCTCCGGCAGGACGGCTCGCTCTCACACCGTCACCGACGTGCTCCGCCTCCTCCCCGGCGCGATATTCCTCGGGCGGAGATATTTCAACACCCGCCGCGGTCCCTGGTACGAGCCGCGACGCGACGGACAGGACGGCCGATCTGAGCCGAAGTGATCGCTACATGAACGTTCCAAGCCGGAGGCTCGGCCAGCACAACGCTGCGGGAGGGACAGTGTGATCAGTGGGTCGCCCGATCGTGCGCGGCGCTGCACGCGGCTCGAGGCGGCGTTCACGCTGCTCTTCGTCCTGGTCGCCGCCGTCTCGTGGGTTGGGATGTTGCTGGCGGAAGCAGGAGCATTCACCCTCGGCCGCCTCCTGGCTGGTGCCGGTGTCCTGGCCGCTGTCGTGTGGGTGTGGATCGGGCGCGAACCCGGGACCGGCCGCCCCAGCGAGCCCGCTCGGCCAGTCGCTGCGCACGTCTGGCTCGCCATCTTGCTCGCGGCCGCCGCCGCGCTCTACGGGCGGCCCGGCGAGTACCTGATTGAAGGCCGCGACGCCTCTGTCTACCTGGCCATCGGGCAATCGATTCACCGGACCGGCGGCATGGTGTCGCCCGACGAGGTCCTGCGCCTGCTGCCCGACGAAGCGCGCGACGCCCTCCTCAAGCGCGATGGATCGTGGCCTCAGCTGTTGAACCGCTTCCCGGGCGGCCTCCAGGTCGGCACCGGGGATCTCGTGGTGCCCAATTTTTTCCACCTGCTTCCCGTCTGGATCGCCGTGTTCGTCGGACTGTTCGGTCCGCACGGCGGATACTACGTGAACGCGGTGTTCGGCGTGCTTGGTGTGCTCGCCGCATGGCTCGTCGGACGCCGCGCGTGGTCGGCCAGCGCTGCGGGCATCGCGGCGACGCTGCTGGCCGTCAACTTCGGCCAGGTGTGGTACGCGTGGACGGCCTCGTCTGAAATGCTGGCCCAGTGGTTCCTGCTGGCGGGGATCTTCTTCACGCTCGTGGCGCGAGACAACCAGAGTCGGTGTGCCGGCGCGTGCGCGGGTGCGGCAATCGGCCTTGCGGGCATGGTCCGCATCGATGCATTGATTGTTCTGCTCCCGCTCGGCATCGCCTGGCTCGTGCTCGCCAGGCGCCGTCGGCTGCTCGGACCCGCCTGGCCCTGGTACGCGGCGACGATTGGGCTGCTCGGCGTCCACGCGATCGCCCACGCGCTCCTTGTCTCCACCCCGTACACGCTTCGCCTGGCGGCGATGGCTTTCAATGCCGTCGCCCGGGTCATCGCTCCGCTCGGCGGTATGCCGGCGCTGGGCCTTGCTGCCGCAGCGCTGGTCGGAACCTGGGTATTCGTCAGGCTGCTCCCCTCGCCAGCGCGGCTACCGGTGCTGGCAGGCTTGGCCATCCTGGCTCCCGCTGTCGCCTCGCCTGGCGTCGTGAGGACGGCGAGTCTGCTCCTGACACCGGCGGGAGCGGCCGTGATGCTCGCGGCCTTCATCTGGGTAGTCTCGAAAGACGGCGATCTCCGCCTGCTGCCGCTCATCGCGCCCTTCGCGGCGGAAATGATCCTCTGGCTCGCCTGGCGGGAAAAGACCGCCTGGCCGGCCGACTTCCGGCGGTTCGTGCCCGCTGTGCTGCCGCTCGGGTTCCTCTTTGTCGGCGCCCTCGCGGCGCGGGTCGCCGCCATCGGAGTCTGGGCCCGTCGCATCGCCTGGATCGTCGTCGCCAGCCTCGCCGCCGTGTGGCTGGGCCAGGCCTGGCCGGCGCTGCGCCTCCCGCCCATGCAGGGAGTTCACGCGGAGGTCGGACAGATCGCCGACCGCATCCCGCCCTCGGCGATTGTCATTGCCGATCGATCGACGCCGAGCCACTTGCCGCTCGCCCTGCAGGCGACGTTCGACCGCGCGGTTCTTCCGGTGATGGAGCGTGTGCCGCCCGGCGGTGCGCTGCAGGCATTCATCGCGAGGGCGCTGGCCGCAAAGCGGCGTGTCTTCGTGATTCTGACGGACTACCCGGGCGACCCGCCGCGCCGGTTATGGCGAAGTGACTTTGGTGGGCTCAGTGTCACCTTCTCTGGTGGGGCGTCTCTGGCGTACACCGTGCTCGAGTCGTCTTCGGTGGCCTTCCCACGGCGGCTCCAGACGGTCAACACCGCGGTGGACTTGTACGAGATCGAATCCGCGGACGCCGCGCGGGCGGTTGCGCTGCCGTTCACGGCCGATTTCGGAGACCGGGACTTCGCCTTCGTACTGCGCGGTTTCTACGGCGGCGAGTCGATGCCCTCGGCTCGCGCTCGATGGACGGCTGGCGAAGCGCAGATCGCTCTTCCGCGCGTGGCGATCGCGCGGCCGGAAGCCACGCTGGTCGTGCGGCTGGCCGCCGCCCGATCGCCCGGCGTCCGGGCGCCGACGGTCCGCATCGACATCGACGGCACCGAGGTCGGCATCATCGACGGTCCAGGACCGGGGTTCTCGGAGTACCGGTTCGCGCTGAACGCCGCGGTGGTCGCCCGACTGGCGGCGCGGGACTCGGTGCTGACCATCCGCACGGATACGTTCGTGCCGAAAGCTACCAGTCCCAGTAGCGATGCGCGCGTGCTGGGTGTTGCGCTCGACTGGATCCGGTTAGAGTGATCGCCCTTGGTAGCTCGACAGGCGCCGGGCCTCACGCGCCACGGACCTCACCGCGAGCCAGGCCCGCGTTGTCCAGCTCGAGAGCGGTACGAGCGATTGGCGGCTTCGCAGGTAGTGCGCGTCAATGCGTTCGAACATCTCAATCCGGCTCCGGGGCGAGGCGTACGCCAGCCGGATCCCGAAGCCGGCCCGGAAGTTTTCGCGCACGAGACGCGCCAAGCCGGGTGAGGCCTCGCCGAACGGGTAGGCAAAACTCCTGACGGGGCTGCCGATCAGATCCTCGATGTGTCGGCGGCTGTCCAGCACTTCGTGCGCCGCTGCCTCGGGGCTCAGCCTGGAGAGGCGGACATGCGACAAGGCATGGGCGCCGATCTCGATGCCAGCCGCTGCGACCTCTTTCAGCGCGGCTGCATCGAGCAGGCGCTCTCTGGGCGTCGCCGGAGGCCAGCCTTGCCAATCGGTCTCGCCGCCGATGCGGCCGGCCACAACAAACAGCGTCGCCGAGAAGCCGGCGCCGACGAGCCGCGGCAGCGCCTCGCCCGCGAAGCTGGCCAGCCCGTCATCGAACGTCAACATCAGCCGCCGTTCTGGCCACCCGCCCCGGGCGTGGCCGGCCAGCAACTCGTCGAGGGTCAGCGTCGCCCATCCCTCGCCAGCAAGAGACGACAGGTGTTCTTCGAAGCGGGCGGGTGACACGCAAAGCGGCGGCGGTCCGTCGCTGATCGAGTGGTACGCGAGAATCGGGACGCGCCGCGCGAGCGCGCTCACGTCGATCCTCCGCGTTCGGCGGCTTGCTGGGCCGTCATGATCCCGCGCGCCTCGCGGCAAGCGTCGATGACCTTGAAGTACTGCCGAATGTACGCATCGGCGGTCCAGCGCTCTTTGAGGGCGCGATGGCCGTTCTCCCCAAGCGCACGCCGCAGCGAGGAGTTCGTCCGCAACCCGTCCAGCGCCTGCTGCAACCCGGCCTCGTCGCGGAACAGGATCCCGCCACGCGAGTCGTTCACGATCTCCGCGATGCCCGCGAGATCCCGGGCGACGACCGGGGTCGCCTCGGCGAAGGCCTCGAGCATCACCATCGGAAACACCTCGTAACACACTGACGGCACGACCAGGGCGATCGCGTGCCGATAGAGCGACCGCAGCTGCGCGTAGGGCTGCACGCCGAGAAACGAGACGTTTGGCATGCCGGCCGCGGCCGCGCGAAGGGCCGGCTCCTGGCCGCCTTCGCCCGCGACGAGGAGATCCGCCGCGCCGGCCCGTCTGAATGGCTCGAACAGCGTGTGCAGCCCCTTGATCCGCTCCAGGCGCCCCACGAAAAGAAAATACGGTCGTGGGTGCGGGGGCGAGCCACTGGACGACGCGGGCGGCAGGTCCGGCAGGAAGTGCGGCAGGACCGTCGTCGGCACATCCATGCCCATCTCGCGGTGCTTGTCACGCACGAACCGGCTCGGCGCGAGGAACCGATCGATCGCACGCGCTCGCCGCCGGAGCAGCCCGGTCGCTCGCCAGAGTTGAGGAGGCCTCGCCCCGCTCAGGCAGCACCAGAAACAGCGGCGCCTGTCGCACAGCCGGCGGCCGAACTTCCACAGGATGTGCATCGGGCAGATGAGCCACTGCTCGTGGATCGTGTACAGCTTGATCCCGCACCCGTAGCTGAAGGCCCCGGCGCCGATCAACGACACATTGTGGAAGTTGATGACGTCGTGTCCGCCCGATTCGAGCAGGCGCTTGAGCCGCGGCTTCAACAGCGGCAAGCAGGTCTGGTGGGTCGCCAGGGGTGAGAGGGACCCGAAGGGCGATTTCAAGCGATGAACGGTGACGTTCTCCGAGGAGCCGTACTCGAGTGAGGGTTCGCCGGGATGCAGGAGGTAATACGAATCGAGGTCGTGAACGACGTCCACCAAGTGTCCTCGACGTCCCAATTCGACAGCGAGGCGATGGACATAGGTGGCGTCCCCCCCGAAGTGATACGGGGGGTAGAACGTCGTCACCATGCAGAACTTCATCGCCCGTCATGATCTCCGATCACGCTCGAATTGGCCACTCCGCGCCGGACCGCGCCCACGTCCGCGGAGTTGCGCGTTCCGGCACCGTGCGTCTGGCCCGGCTGTCCGGCCTCGGTGCGGTGTGCCGGCCCGGACGGCCGTCGGTGCCGCTGGTGGCATGGAGACGTCTGACGTATGATTTTCATCCCGCCACCAATGCTGGCGCTGCTCGGGCAGTCGACGTCTACGGCATGAAACCGAATGAGGTAAGTTCTCGCGCCCGTGCGTCCGACCGGGCCGATGGCGTCACCGCCAGCGCGCCGACGCCACGCGTGTCAATCGTCGTGCCCGTTGTCAGCGGCGACGAGAACTTCCGGGCGTGTCTGGCGAGCCTGGCACAACTTGACCCACCGTCGGCAGAACTGGTGGTTGCCGTAGACGGCGGCGACGAGTCTGCCGTCGCGCTTGCCCGTGCACACGGGGCCCGTACGATCGTGCTGAACCGGCGCGGAGGACCGGCCCGCGCCCGCAACGCAGCCGCACGGGTGGCGGATGGCGACATTCTCTTCTTCGTGGACGCCGACGTGACGCTGCGGCCCGACGCGATCCGTCGAGTCCTTGCGGCGTTCGCCGAGTTTCCCAGCCACGCCGCCATCGTCGGTTCCTATGATGATGCGCCGGGGGCCACGAACTTCCTGTCCCAGTACAAGAACCTCTCGCACCGGTTCGTCCACCAGACGGCGCGCGACGAGGCGTGTGCATTTTGGAGCGCGTGCGGAGCGGTGCGGCGCGAGGTGTTCGAGCGCGTGGGGGGATACGACGAGAGCCACACCCGCGCCAGCATCGAAGACATTGAACTGGGATCGCGGCTGCTCGCATCGGGCGCGCGGATCCGCATGGTCAAGTCGTTGAGCGTGACGCACCTGAAGCGCTGGACGACTTCCCGCCTCTTGCACTCGGAGATTTTCGATCGCGCGATTCCCTGGACGCGTCTGATCCTCGCCAACGGGCACATGCCGGATGACCTCAACCTCCGCTGGTCAGGTCGCGCCGCCGTGGCCGTGGCGTCGGCGCTCGGTGTGTCGCTGGTCGCGTCCGCTTGGTTCCCGTGGGCGCGGCGCGCGGCTGTCTTGTTCGCGGTGGTGGAAATTCTTCTCGACGCGCGCCTCGCGCAGTTCTTCGTGCGGGCGCGCGGTCCCGTCTTTGCTGTGCGGGCCCTAGCGTGGCAGTGGGTGCACTATCTGTGCTGCGCTGTCGGGTTCTGCCTCGGCGTGTCGATCCACGTGCTTCGTCTTAGCGGCCGCCCCGTAGTTGTGCCGGCCCGCCCGGGAACCAGCCCGCACAAGGGCGATCCGGGGCGCGAGTGACCACGCCCGGGCGGGTCATCATCGCCGGGGCCGGCCCGGCCGGACTGGCTGCCGCCAGGTCTCTCGCGGTCGCCGGCGTGGAGGTGCTCGTCTGCGAGCAGCGGGCAAGAGTGGGCGGTCTCGCCCGAACGGAGTCGTGCCGCGGCTACCGATTCGACGTCGGCGGGCATCGCTTCCTCACCCGGATGCCCGAGATCCAGCGGCAGTGGCAAGAGACGCTCGGCGACGACTTCCTCAGGGTCCCGAGATTGTCGCGCATCCTCTATCGCGGGCGGTTCTTCGACTACCCGGTCAATCTGGTCAACGTCGTGCGGAACCTTGGGGCGTGGGAGAGCGCTCGCATCATCGCCAGCTACCTCAGCGCGCGCGTGCGTCCGTCGCCACAGGAACGGACGTTTGAAGAGTGGGTCGTCAACCGGTTCGGCCGGCGGCTGTACGAGGCGTTCTTCAAGACCTACACCGAGAAGGTCTGGGGCATGCCGTGCTCAGAGATCCGGGCGGATTGGGCCGCGCAACGCATCCGTGGCCTGACGATGCGCTCGGCTATCGCCAGCGCACTCGGCCGCCGCAACGGCGCCGCCTCGCTCGCACGCGAGTTCCACTACCCGCGCCTCGGCCCCGGCCAGATGTGGGAGCGCTTCGCGGACCTCGTCGTGGCGGCGGGCGGGACCGTGCGCCTCGCAACGCCGGTCATGCGCATCCATCACGATGGCCGACGGGTTGACCGCGTCGAGGTCGGCGGCGACGTCACCGAGACACTGAGCGCGGGGCACGTGATTTCGACTCTCCCGCTCAGGCATCTCCTGGAACGCCTCGATCCTGCGCCCCCGCCGGACGTGCTCGCGGCGGGCCGCGCCCTGCGGCACCGCGACTTCATCATGGTTGGCCTGATCATCGACACGCCGCGCACGTTTCCCGACACGTGGCTTTACGTGCACGGCCCGGAGGTGCTGGTCGGCCGGATCCAGAACTTCGGGAACTGGAGCGCGTCGATGGTTTCGGCCCCGCACCGAACCAGCCTGGGGATGGAGTACTTCTGCTCGACCGGCGATGCGGTGTGGTCCCGAACCGACGCCGAGCTTCTCGAGTTGGCCACGCGCGAACTGCACGCGCTGGGCCTCGCGCCCGCGGCCCGCGTCGAGGACGGATGCGTGATTCGGCAGGAGAACGCCTACCCGGTGTACGACTGCGGGTACCGCGCGAACCTCGCAATAATCCGCGACTACCTGGGGCATTTCGAAAACCTCCAGACAATCGGCCGCAGCGGTACACACCGGTACAACAACCAGGACCACTCGATGCTGACCGGGCGCCTGGCTGCGCTCAATGTGCTCGGCGGACAGCACGATGTCTGGGAGGTCAACGCCGAAGAGTCGCACGTCGAGGATGTGCCGGCCGCCGGACGAGTCGCGGGCGCTTGATGCCGATGAGCGAACCGCAGCGGTCTCCGTTTCGCGCCACGCTTGCGGGGGGCGCCTGGCTTCTGGTTGCCGACAGCCTGTTTGTTCCGACCGCCCTCGTCATTTCCGTGTTCCTGGCGCGACGCCTGGGACCGTCGCAGTACGGACTGTTCGCACTGGCCGCCACGGTGATCGGCTGGGTCGAGTGGCTGGTCGCGTCGTTCTTCTCGCGCGCCGCGATTCGCCAGATTGCTGTCGCGAGCGACTGGCGGCCGGTCGGATCGGCCATCGTCCGCGCGATGCTCGCGGTGGGCGTCGCGATCGGGGCGCTGCTGGCAATCTGCGCCGGGCCGGCAGGCGCGTTGCTCGGCGATCGAGCGGTGGTGCCGCTCTTGTACCTGGCCGCGCTGAGCGCCCCGCTCGCCGGTCTCGCGCTCAGTCACCGGCTCGTGCTGACCGGATTGGAGCGGTTCCGCGCGCGCGCCGTCGCGAGCAGCATCCGCTGGATCGGCCGCTTGGTGCTTGTCCTTGTCCTCGTCCAGGTGGGGTTTGGCGTGAACGGAGCCGTCGTCGCCACGGTTGCAGCTACCGCGCTGGAACTTGTCGCGGCCCGGTGGTTCGTCCGTCCATCGCTTCTTGCGGCCGACCGCACGCCCTGGCGGGAACTGGGCCGTCTGGCCGCCCCGCTGTTTCTGGCTGGCGTATCCGTGAGGGCGTTCGAGCGGGTCGATCTCCTCTGCCTCCAGGCGATCGGCGGACGCACGGCCGACACCGGCATGTACGGCGCCGCGCAGAGCCTGGCTGCGCTGCCGGGATTCGTCGCGACAGCATTCGCGCCTGTCCTGTTGTCGTCCGTAAGCAGGCTGGTGGCCGTCGGCGACGGGGCGTCTGCGCACAGGCTCAGCAGAGAGGCTCTCCACTGCGCTTTCTGGCTTGCGCCGGTCGCAGCCGTCGTCGCCGTCGCGTCGGGGGAGATCGTGCGGCTGATGTTCGGCCAGGCCTTTGCTGCAGCAGGACCGATACTGGCCGTGCTCTCTGTGGCGAGTCTGGCGAACGTCGAGCTCGTCCTGGCCTCGACACTGCTGGTGGCACACGACCGGGTGGGCACGACTGTAGCCATCGCGGCCCCGCTCGTGCCGGTGGCGATCGTCGGTCATCTGCTGGCGATCCCGCGGTTCGGCGGGTTTGGCGCCGCCGTCGTCACGGCCACCGTGTCGTGGCTCGCTGCGGGCGTGGCGCTACTCGTGCTGAAACGAGTGGAAGGCATCGGACTGTTCGTCTCGAGCGCGGCCCGTGTGAGATTTCCGCAATGAGCGTCCTGGACGACTCGAAGATGTACGCGCGTTTCGCATGGGGGCTGCGGGGCTTCCTGCGCCACACCCTCACGGTGGAAGAGGCGCTTGCGACCGTTCGCCGCCGGCTCGCGGAGCGTGAACAGAACTTCCTCCGCCTCGTCAGGAAGGGCATCTTCGGGTATGCCCGCAGTCCGTACCGGCAGTTGCTCGAAGCCGCCAGTTGCCAGATGGGCGACATCGAGCGCCTGGTGCGCAGCGACGGCCTGGAAGGAACCCTTCGCGCCCTGAGAGACGCCGGGGTCTTCGTCACCTTCGAGGAGTTCAAGGGGCGCACGCCGATCGTGCGGAACGGGCGGGTCATCAACGCCGGGGCGCACGATTTCCGCAACCCCTACCTGAGCGCCGCCTATGCGGCCGAAACCAGCGGGAGCACCGGTGCAGGCGCGCGGGTCGACATCGACCTCGACAACCTCGCGGCCCAGGCGTCTCAGGTCCTCCTCGCCCAGCACGCCCACGGTGTGGCCCACGTGCCCATGGCGATCTGGCGTGCCCCCTTGCCCGACGGCAGCGGCATCGCGAACATCCTGCGGGCTGCCCGATTCGGCAACGTTCCGGAAAAATGGTTCTCGCCGATCGGGGACCAGGACCTGCGGCCGCCCCTCAGATTCCGAATCGCCACGAAAGGGATCGTCGCCCTGGCACGACTGTACGGTCGGCCTATTCCGAGCCCCGAGCGGGTCACGATGAACCAGGCGGTGGTTGTGGCGCGCTGGGCGATCGCTACGAGGCAGGCTTGCGGTGCCTGCGTCGTCCGCGCCCACGTCAGTATGGCGCTCCGGGTGTGCCTCGCCGCGCGAGCGGAAGGCCTGGATCTGTCCGGCGTGACCTTCGTCAGCGGGGGCGAGCCTCCTACCCCAGCCAAGGTGAACGCAATCACCAGCACCGGCGCCGGCTGGCTGCCGGTCTACATCTCGAGCGACGTGGGATGCATCGGGGCAGGGTGCGCCAGACCTGTGGATGGCAACGACCTCCACCTGTTCAAGGATGGCGTGGCGGTCATTGTGTCGGAGCGCCACGTGCCGGGCTGGGACGCGCCGCTCGGCGCGTTCTGCTTCACCAGTTTGCTTCCCGCCGCGCCGATGCTGCTGCTGAACGTCGAGAGTGACGATGTCGGTGTGATTGAGACGCGCAACTGCGGCTGCCCACTGGAGGCTTACGGCCTGACCGACCACCTCCGCGAAGTCCGAAGCTTCAGCAAGCTGACGGGCGAAGGCGTGACACTGGTGGGCAGCGACATGGTCCGCATTCTCGAAGAGGTGCTGCCGGCGCGATTCGGCGGCAGTCCCCTGGACTACCAACTGCTCGAGGAAGAAGATGATGTCGGGCACACCCGGCTTTACCTCGTGATCAGCCCGACGATCCAAATCGATGACGAGGCAGTGGTCGTTGACACCGTGCTTGCCTCGCTGCGGCAGGACAGCGTCGCCACCGCCGACGCCGCGGCAATCTGGAGCCAGGCCGGCACGTTGCGAGTCAGGCGTGCGGTGCCGGCGTGGACAGCCCGGGGGAAGTTCATGCCGTTGCGCGGACCGCGGAGGTGAACATGTGCAGGCGCGGGAGTTGGCGATGACAGGACATCGGTGGGCAACCTGGCTGATCGTCATCGCGATCGCGATCCAGATGCTGGCGTGCGACACGCGTTCTGCGGTGCGCCCTCCCGCTGCGGGGTCGGTCAGGTTGAAGGTGCTGGTCCTGCCGTCACTATCCTCGGCACCGCTGTTCGTCGCGGCCGATGGAGGGTACTTCGCGGCGCAGGGGCTGGATGTCGAGTTCGTGAAAGTGAGCCGGTCGACCGACGCGCTGCTGGCGCTCGCCCGTGGCGCGCTGGACGTGTGGACCGGAAGCGTCAGCCTCGGCCTGCTCAACGCCATCGGACAGAATGCCGGCATCAGGGTTGTGTCCGACAGGGGATTCATCGCCCCGACTGGCTGCGCGTACGGTGCGCTCGTCGTCAGGCGGTCGTTGGTGGAGCATCGCACTGTGGGTCGGCCTGCCGACCTGCGGGGCCGGCGCGTGGCCCTGAACCCGTCATCTTCCCCGGGCTACGTCACCGAGAAACTACTGGCCCAGGCCGGGCTGGCACTCGCCGATATCACGATCGTGGACCTGCCCGAGGGAGCGGTTGTCGCCGACGCGTTACGCAGCGGGTCGGTCGACGCCGCGTTCGTCCTGGAGCCGTGGTTGACGCGCATCGTGCAGGCGGAAACTGCGGTCATTCTCGCGTCGGCCGGGCAGGTGGCACCAAACTACCAGCACCTGGTCACGGCGTACGGTCCGTCCCTGCTGACGGGAAATCCTGACGCGGGCCGACGGTTCATGACGGCCTATCTCGCGTCGGTCGAGCAGTACAACGAGGGAAAGTCCGCCCGCAATCTCGAAATCGTGGCGAGGCATACCGGGCTCGACGCCGATCTGCTCCGCAAGGCCTGCTGGCCCTCGGTCCGCGGCGACGGGCGCGTCGACACGGGCAGCATGATGGAGTTTCAACGCTGGGGCCTTGGGAAACATCTCCTGGACCGCGCGCTCACGCCGGGCCAGCTCTGGGATTCGGCGTTCGTGGACTTCGCGAACCAGGCGCGCCGATGAATCTCCCCGCTTTCGATCCGCTGGCTGAAGGGTTCGATCTCTGGGCCCAGACATTTGGGGTGGCCCGCTTCGAGCCGTTCTTGAAAGGCCTGTCGGGCCATGGCGGAACGGTCCTGGATGCGGGTTGTGGCTCCGGGATCCTGGCGGTTCACGTGGCGGACCACGCCGCGCGAGTGGTGGGCATGGACATCTCGCGTGCAATGCTGGCAGTGGCCGCAAGACGCAGCATCGAGGCGCAGAAGCCGAACGTCGAGTTCGTTCGTGGCGACCTGCAGGCGCTTCCCTTCGGCGACAAGTCGTTCGACTGCGTCATCAGCAGTGCGGCGCTCTACAATACGCGCCTGGAGACTTCACTGCCCGAACTGCGCCGGGTGGTCAGGCCGGGCGGGCGCATCCTGATTGCGGATCTCGTCCAGCGCCATCCTCGGCTGGACCGGCTGCCGGCCTGGGCGATACTGAGGGCACTGGCGGCCGCGCCTGGGCACGCGAGGGCTTTCGGGATCCGGACGATGTTCCGCGTCCTGTTGTTTCGGACCAGCCAGGGGTGGGTCCGCCACTACGTGCGACCAAAGCTGACGCCGGCCGAGTTCCGCGACGCGTACAGCCGTCATCTGCCCGGGTGTCGGATCAAGGCCCGACGCTGGGACATGTTCGTGTTCTGGGAAGACACACGCTGAGGACCGCTGCGAACAATGGACCTTCGATGCTCCCGGATCGCCAAGGTGTACCCGCCGGGTGGCAATGGCATGCGCGCGCTGGAGGACGTGAGCTTCACCGTCCGCGCGCAGGAGTTCGTCTGCATCATCGGGCCGAGCGGCTGCGGCAAGACCACCCTGCTCAAGATCATCGCCGGCCTGCTGGCACCGACGTCGGGAGAGGTCACGTTTTCCAATAGCGCGGAGAGCGGCCGGCCTCGCACTGCGCTCGTCTTCCAGGAGCACGGGCTCTTTCCCTGGATGTCGGTACTGGAGAACGTGGCGTTCGGACTGGAGATGCAGGGCGTGGCCCAGGCGGAACGGCACAGCCTGGCGCGCGCGTTCATCGCGAAGGTCGGGCTCACGCCGTTCGCCGATCACTACCCCTATCAACTGTCGGTGGGAATGCGCCAGCGCGTCGGCATCGTTCGGGCCTTCGTGTCCGATCCGCAGGTGCTCCTGATGGATGAGCCGTTCGGCGCGCTGGACGCGCAGACCCGGATGGTCCTCCAGGATGAGCTGCTGAGAATCTGGAAGGACGACCGCAAGATCGTCATCCACGTGACCCACGACATCGACGAGGCCGTCCGGCTCGGAGATCGTGTGTTTGTGATGACCGGTCGTCCCGGGCGGATCAGAGAAGAGATCGAGATCCCGTTCGAGCGCCCCCGGGAAGTGGCGAGCAGGACGCCACCGCAGGTAGCGGAAATTAGATGGCACATCTGGAAGATCCTCGAGGAAGACGTACGGAAAAGCCTGTCGATCCCGACGTCGTAACCCGAAGCCCGAGCCGCGATCGGTGGCGCGCGATCGTGCTGCCAGGTGTCGTCGGCGGCGTGCTCGCGGCGTGGGAAGGGGCGGCGCGCCTGGGCTGGTTGCCGCCGCTGCTCCTGCCGGCGCCGTCTGCGATCGCCTCGAAGGTCGCCGCGCTCGCGGCGAGCGGCGAACTGGCCCGCCACACAACTGCGACGGTGTGGCGTGTGCTCGTCGGGCTCGCGCTGGGCGGCGTGCCTGGAGCGGCGGTCGGGCTGGCGATGGGCTGGTCGCGTCGGGCGCGCGCGCTGGGCGATCCATTGGTAGCCGCCATGCACCCAATCCCGAAGATTGCCCTCCTGCCTCTGGTCATGGTCGTCTTTGGCATCGGCGAGTCGGCAAAGATCGTCGTCATCGCCACGTCAGCGTTCTTCCCGATACTGATTAGCGCCATGGAGGGCGTACGACAGATCAGCCCGATTCACTTCGAGGTCGCCCGCAACTGCGGTGCGAGCCGGGCGAAAGTCCTGACGCGGGTCGTTCTGCCCGGCAGCCTGCCGCTGCTGCTGGCCGGCGCGCGGCTCGCGCTGAACACGGCGCTTCTGCTGACGATTGCCGTCGAGCTGGTGCTGACGCAGAACGGGCTGGGGTCGATGATCTGGATGGCCTGGCAGACGCTGCGCATTGACCAGCTCTACGCCAGCCTGTTCGTGATCGCGGCGCTGGGAATTGTCTTCAACGCCCTCCTGCAACGCCTCTCGGCCGCGCTCGTGCCGTGGCAGGAAGAGCAGCAGGTCTGAACTGGCCGGGCCGGAGCCAGCGTCTGTTTCTGGCGGGAGGGATTGCGGTAGAATCCACGCGTCCCAAGGAAATCTCCTTGCACCGAAGGGAATCGCCATGCGCCTGACTCGCCTATGCCTCATCGCCGCGACCATCGTCGGCGGCGTCGCCGCGTCTTCGACACTCTCCTCCCGGCAGGCCGGAGTTGACCCGGCGTCGGCCATGCACTGGCGTCAGATTGGGCCCTCGCGTGCCGGCCGCGCGCGCCCGCTCGCCGGCGTGCCGAGTCAGCCGAACGTCTTCTATGTCGGTTTCGACAACGGTGGCGTCTGGCGGTCCACCGATTACGGCTCGAACTGGACCCCAATCTTCGATCGTGAATCCACCGGCTCCATCGGCGCGATCGCCGTGGCGCCTTCTAATCCGCAGATCATCTATGTCGGCACCGGCGCCGCCATCATCCGTCCGGATCTGTCGACCGGCAACGGCGTGTACAAATCCACCGACGCGGGAAAGACATGGACGCATCTGGGGCTCTTCGATAGCCAGATGATCGCGATGATCGACGTCGATCCGCGCGATCCCAATCGGCTCTTCGTCGCCGCCCTCGGGCATCCGTACGGGCCAAACGCCGAGCGCGGCGTGTTTCGATCGACCGATGGCGGGAAGACCTTCCAGAAGGTGCTCTACAAGGACGAGTACACCAGCGCGAACGACGTCCGCATCGATCCGTCCGAACCAAACACGGTCTATGCCGCGCTCTGGGTGCAGCAGCAGAGCTACATCGAAGGCGGCGCGTTCGGGAGCACCGGTGGTGGCATCTTCAAGTCCACCGACGGCGGCACCACGTGGAAGCAGCTGATTGAGGGGTTGCCCGCCGTCATTCAGGCCAACCTCGGCGTGGCGCCGGGCGATTCGAAGATCCTCTACGCGACGATCGCGGGGGGCCCGCCTTCGCCTGGGGCTCCGGCCGGGCAAGGCGCAGCGCCGGCAGGACGGGCCGCGGCTGGAGGGCCGCCTGCGGCCGGGGCTCCGGCCGGGCGTGGCGGCGGCGGCAGCATCGGCTTGTACAAGTCTGTCGACGGCGGCGATCACTGGTTCCTCGCGGTGCGAGGGCCGAACGGTTCGGGCACCCGGACGCCCGACAACCGGCCGCTTGGGCGCATCGGCGGCGGCGACCTTCCGCCTGTCATCGTCGACCCGAAGAACCCCGACGTCCTCTACACCTGTTCGACGGTGCTGTGGCGATCGGAGGATGCCGGCCAGACGTGGAGCGCCGTCCGCGGCGCACCCGGCGGCGACGATTATCAGGGTCTCTGGATCAATCCGAACAACACCGACATCATCTTCGCCGTGGCCGACCAGGGCGCGGTCGTCTCGGGCAATCGCGGCACGAGCTGGAGCAACTGGTACACGCAGCCGACGGCGGCGATGTACCACGTGACGACAGACAACGCGTTCCCGTATCGCGTGTGCGGCGGCCAGCAGGATTCCGGATCGGCGTGCGTGGACAGCCGCGGAAACGATGGTCAGATTACGTTCCGCAACTGGAGCCCGGTTGGGATCCAGGAGTACGGCGAAGCCGCGCCCGATCCGAAGAACCCGGATCTGGTCTACGGCAGTTCGCGCAACAACGTCACGCTCTTCAACCGCAAGACCGGCCAGATCAAAAACGTCGGCCCCGATCTTTCCGCGCCTGACGCGAAGGGCATGACCTACACCCGCAACGTGCGGACGATGCCGCTCGAGTGGTCGCCCGTGAACCCGAGCGTCCTCTTCTACGCGCAGAACGCCGTGTTCCAGACCGCTGACGGCGGCAGGAGTTGGGCCCGCATCAGCGGTGACCTGACGCGACAGGCGTGGGACGTGCCGGCGAACACCGGGAAGTACGCGAGCGGCGTGACGCCGGCTCCGACGGGTTCGATCACCGCGCTGTCGCCGTCGCCGATCGACGCAAACGTGCTCTGGGCCGGCACAGACGACGGGCGGATCCAGGTGATGACGGGCGTCGGACGCACATGGACCAATGTCACGCCTGCGGCGATCAAGCCGTGGACGCGCATCTTCAACATCGAGGCGGGACATTTCAGCGCGCTCACCGCGTACGCCGCGGCAAACACGATGCGCCTCGACGACATGAATCCGCACTTCTGGCGCACCGACGACGGGGGCAAGACGTGGAAGGAAATCAACACGGGGCTACCCTCCGGGGCGGTCTCCAATTCCATTCGCGAAGATCCGCGTCAGAAAGGGCTTCTGTACGCGGCAACCGAGACGCAGGTGTGGGTGTCGTTTGATGACGGCGACCACTGGCAGTCGCTGCGCCTCGACATGCCGGCGGTCTCCGTGCGCGACATCGCCATCAAGGACGACGCCACCTGTATGTGCTCTGACCTGGTGGCAGGCACGCACGGTCGAGGGTTCTGGATTCTCGATGACGTGGCGCCGCTCAGACAGGCGGCGGCGCTGCGTGCGGCGGAAGGCGCGCGCGCGGCCTACCTGGTAAAGCCGGTGACCGCTGTGCGTGTGCGTTTCGGCATGAACCCGCCCACGCCGTGGCCGCCCGAGGTGCCGGCGGGAGAGAATCCCCCGCCCGGCGCCATCCTTGACTACTACCTCGCGGCCGACGCGGCTGGGCCGGTCACGCTGGAGATTCTCGACACAGTCAGACGCGTGGTACGCACGTATTCGAGCACGGATCCGGTGCCCGCGGTTCATCCGGCCATCGATCCGATCGCGTACAACAAGATCTGTCAGGAAACACCGAATGCCCCGGATTGCTCGCTGCCTCTGTACTGGCCAGCTCCGCCAATGGTCGTCTCGACCCGCGCGGGCATGCACCGCGTCTGGTGGGACATGCACTACGACCCGATCGGCGAAGGGGGTGGGGGGCGCGGCGGTGGTGGCAGTGCCGGCGCTGTGCCGCATCGGACGTACCCTTCAGTCAATTCTCCGTGGGCGCCGCCCGGATCCTATACGGTGCGCCTTACGGTTGACGGCAAGAACTACACGCAGCCCATCGCGCTGAAGATCGATCCGCGTGTCACCGCGTCTGCCGCCGATCTGGCGACGCTCGCGTCGCTCACGAGCGAGATGTACGAGGGTGCCCGAACGGCGCATGCGGCCTACCAGCTGGCGCGCGCCCTGGTTGCGCAGCTTGACACGTTGTCGGGCGACGACGTGACGAAGTTCAAGGCCGCCGTCGTCGCGCTTGCGCCGGCGGCTGGCGGAGGATCGGGCGCCGGACGCGGCGGTCGGGGCGCAGGGGCCGGCGCAGCAGCCGCCGGCGGGCGCGGCGGCCCGCCTTCGCCTGGGGCTTCGGCCGGGCAAGCCGGGCGGAGTACGGGAGGCGCGGCGGCTGCCCCTACGCTTCAGAGCGTGAGCACGGAGATGTCGTCAGCGGCCATGGCAATGCAGGCGGCGGAAATCGCGCCGACCGCTCGCGAAGTGGCAGCATGCGCCACCGCGCGCACGAATGCCGCGGCCGTGATGGCGAAGTGGACGGCGCTGACCAGCGTCGATCTGGCCGCGTTCAACGCGAAAAGGAAGGCCGCCGGGCAGCTGGGCGTCTTGATGCCCAAGCGTTAGCGGCCTTAGGGACCATTCGATCGGGGAGGTATCACCGGCGGAGCGTCGCGAATTCCGAGGCGCTCCGCTCTCGTCGAACTCTTTCACCCCAACCCAAGCTCGCGCAGCAGCGCCTGGAACCGCGCGTGCCCGTGCAGGTGATCGAAACACGGCATGAATCCGATCCAGACCATCAGCGCATCGTGCTCGGCGAGCCCCTTCTCCAGGCAGTCGAGTACGGCGCTGTCGTTCGCCGGCGCCAGGTGAAGCATGGCGATGGCTGAGGACGGCACGTACCCCGTCTGCGTCCGGCGCGCCACGTCTTTGAGCGCGGCCAGGGCCGCCGTTCGGTCACCGGCCAGACCGCGGACCCACGCGACGGACTCGGCCAGCCAAGGCAGACCGCCGGTTGCCTCGGCCGCCTTCTCGAAGCTCCGAAGAGCGTCCCGGAAGTTCCCGAGTTCGACGTGCGCATACCCCAGGTAGAAATGGGCGAGGCCGTTCGCCGGGTCGAATTCCAGCACGGTGCGCAGTTCCTCGATGGCGCGATCGTACTGGTGCGCCAGAATGTGGGTCCACCCGAGGTTCGGGCCTACGACCGGAGAAAGCGGGTCGAGGTCCTGCGCGAGGCGCATCTCGGTGAACGCCTCGTCGAATCGACCGACGATGCTCAGATAGTGCCCGTTCCAGAGACGGGTCAGCGCGGAGCCCGGGTTGAGCTCGATGGCCCGGGCGAATCCGCGTCCGGCGGCGTCCCACTTCCAGCTGTAAAACGTGTCGATCAGAGCGAGCGACGCGTGAGGCTCGGCGAGCGTGTCGTCGATGTCGAGCGCCCGGCACGCGAGATCGCGCGCCTTCGGAAGAACCGACGCCGGGGGCGCAAACGCCCAGATGCCCAGGGTGCTGTAGCAGTTCGCGAGGCCCGTGTAGGCCGCCGCGAATTGCGGATCGAGATCGATGGCCTGCTGGAAGCACTCCATCGCGTGCTGAATCTGCCCCCTGAATCGCCGGTGCCAGAAGGTCCGGCCCTTCAGGTAAAGGTGGTAGGCCTCCAGGGAATCCGTCGGACGCCGGGCGACTCGCGGGTTCGTCAGCAGCTTGACCTTCAGCTTCTGCAGAATCGCCGCCGAGATCTCATCCTGAATGGCGAACAGGTCCACCAGCCGGCGATCGTACTGCTCGGACCACACGTGGTACCCGTCGGCGGCGTTGATGAGCTGCGCCGAGACTCTGACGCGATCTCCCGACTTGCGCACGCTGCCCTCGAGCACTGACGCCACGTTCAGCTGCCGGCCGATCTCCCGCACATCGCTGTCGCGTCCCTTGAAGGCAAACGACGAACTGTGGGCCACCACTCGGAGTTGCCTGACCGCCGTGAGGCCGTTGATCAACTCCTCGGACAATCCGTCGCAGAAGTACTCGTTTTCGGGATCGCCGCTGATGTTGGCGAATGGAAGCACGGCGATGGCGGTTGGCGGAACGGTCGCGCCGGCGGTGTCTGCGACGAAACCTGACGGGCGGGCCGACGTCTCGATGGTCCCGATCTCGGCGATGAACTTGTAGCCGACGCGCGGGATCGTCTTCAAGTACTTTGGCTGATGCGGGTCGTCGTCCAGCGCCTGGCGCACCTCCGTCACGCAGTGCGTCAGCACGGCCTCGCTCACGTTCGTGTCGGCCCATACGCTGTTCAGCAGTTCGTCTCGGGTCACCAGGCGGCCGCGACGTTCGACGAGCAACCTGAGCGTCTCAAACGCCTTCGGGCGAAGCACGACCGGCTGCCCGCCTCGGAGGAGTTGGCGTTCGCCGGCCTCGAGGGTGAAGTCGCCGAAGCGGTAACTGCGCGTGTCGCCGGGCATGGCAGGACCCTCCCGATCGCTGAGATTTTGCAGCTTTTCGTCAGGTTTGTCATCTGGCGCGTTGCTAGGCTGCCCTTTGTCGAGGAAACGAAAGGAGCAGGTACGATGCGCATCAGGATGATTGGCGTTCTCGTTGTCGGAATCATGGTCGCGGGCGGGTTCGCGCTCACCGCGGCCCGGTCGGCGTCGCCGCTTGTGGCGGGCGGCACGGAGGTAGCGCTGGCTAACTGGACACCCGGACAGGGAATGATCGGGCCTGGCGGGAAGATCCGCGGCTGGACCACCGTGTTCAAGGACACGCTGGTCGGGCCGGCGGGTGAGTACTCGAGCGCGGCTGGACCGGTCGTCATGAACTGCGATCTCGACGACACCGTGACCGGCCCGTGCTGGGGAACGTTCGAGTTCGAGAATGCCGTGGGCAAGTGGGTGGGGACGTGGCAGGGCACATTCAACTTCGCGACCGGGGCCGGAAGCTACAAGGCTCAGGGACATGGCCAGGGCGGTATGAAGGGGATGGTGCTCGAAAACGACGTGGTCTACCCGGGCGGTGCCTTTGCGGTGAATGGTGTGCCGACCGGCTACGTCTACTCCACGGTCAAGAACGGCGACAAGGACTAGAGCCGGTTTCAAGACGCGATTTCAAGTGCGCCGGGGTCGCCACGTCGTGACCCCGGCGTCCGTCATTCGTCTGCCTCACCAATCCTTCCGCCTGGGGGCTCCTCGCGAAAGTCACAGCGGCAGCCAGGTGCCCACGCCCGCCTTCAGCGCGCGCTCATAGACCAGCGGCGCCGTGGCGATATCGTCCAGCGCCAGTCCGAGATTGCAGGCCATCGTGCGCTCCCGCGGCGTCTCTCTTCCGGGCCTTCGGCCGGACACCAACTCCCCGAGGTCCGCGTGGATTGGAGGGATGTGCTGGAAGTAGCCGATGTGCCGGTAGTGTTCCAGTTGTGGCACATCGTCGGTGCAGAACTTGTCGACCTGGCGCAACGCGTCCGGATGCCAATAAGAGTCGAAGTCCACGAGCGACGCAAACGCGCCCTCGGCGAACCAGCCACGTTGGATCGTCGCATGCGGCTGACGCAGGATGGGGCCTGCGGTGACGACGATGTCGCATCCGACGACCGCCTCTTTCGGCTCAGTGACGGGAATGACGTCCAGCCCGCACTGGGTGCTCATGTCGCGCGCGTACGATTCACGCGTCGCGCGATCCACGTCGAAGGCGCGAACAGTGCCCAGTTGGAAGATGACCTTCAGGGCTTCCAGATTGCTGCGGCCCTGCACGCCGCAGCCGAGTATCCCGACCGTGCGCGATTCCGGGCGCGCCAGGCATCGAGCAGCCACCGCGGTTGCCGCGCCGGTGCGCTTCGCGGTAATCCAGGTACAGTCCATCGCCGCAATCGGAATGCCCGTCTCAACGTCGTTGAGCAGGAGCAACCCTGTGATGTACGGCAGGTTGCGCCGGTGGTTCTCCGGGTAGCCGCCAACCCACTTCATCCCGACCGCATTCTGCGAGGGGATATAGGCCGGCATGGCATGAAGGAACGCGTCTGGTCGTGTATGGACGCCGGGCTTGGGCGGCATCTCGACGCGTCCTGCGGCCTTTTCGCGGAACATGGCTTCCAAGGCCGTGATGATGTCCGCCATCGACAGCCCGAGTCCAGCCACGTCGGCCTGGGAGAGATAGAGAAACTCGCGCCCCAATCGATCCGTCACGGTTGATCTCCTGTCGGGTGCGGCGGACTCGCGGCTGCTACTTCTTTACGAGTTCCACGCGCCTGTTCTTCGCGCGGCCGTCCTCCGCGCGATTGTCGGCGATTGGCGCTGTCTGGCCGTACCCTTTCGCGGTCAGCCTGTCGGCCTTGACGCCCCGCTCCACGAGCGCGGCCATCACGGCCTGGGCGCGATCCTGTGACAACTTCAGGTTCGCCTCGGGTGTGCCGACGTTATCGGTATGCCCGGCGACCTCGACGCGGAAATCGCCCGCCGCTTTCAATGCGCCAGCCGCGGCGTCCAGGGTCTTGGCCGAGTCGGGGTTGATCGTCGACTTCCCTGTTTCGAAGTTGATATACAGCGCGACGAAACCGTCCTTGGAGAGCTTGTCAACCAGTTCGGTGACACTGACCTCCTGCTTCATCTCCTCGCGTTCGGATACGGTCATCACGTAGTTGCTGCCATCCTCGTCGGCCTGCAGGAACGCCCAGACCTCCTTGCTGCCCTTGACGAACTTCATCGTCAGGCCGTAGCTCAAGCAGCCGTTGCCCATGTCGGGCATGCGTTCCTGTTCGTAGTTGGCCTTGCACCAGCCCGGGTACTGGCCCTCGATCGTGCCGCCGGCCTTCTTTGCTGCGTTCTCGAAGTTCCGCATGATCTGCAGGCCGCTCGGAGGCGTCGCTCCGTCGTTCAATTCGTACTTGATCCACTGCACCGGTCCTTCGACCGCGATCGGCTTCGTATTGCGGTCGGTGTCGGGAGGGCCCACCGGGAACGCCCGGAGATCGAACTGCCTGCTCTGGCATCCAGTGATATGCATGTTGGGAAAGCGGGTGAACAGCGGGTGATCCTTGCAGCCCGCTTCGTCCTGCTGTGCCTGCGCCGAGACAGCTGCGAGCAGACACAGCACCATGGCACCAACGGTCAGCCTCGTCATCGTTCTCCTCCGGTTCACGTCGCGGGTCAATTCCGGTCGGCAACCGGCCGAGTCCGCGCCGCCCCCGGCAGTTGGCTCCACGAGGCTAACGGGGCGTTGTCGCGGAGTCAAGGCTCGGCTGGCAACAGGCTCGGCGCGACCAAGAAGGGGCGGGGAGACGGTGGGGCCAGATGGGACGGCACTGACGGCCCACACTTCGCCCGAGACGCGTCACACGCGCCGTCCCGCGAGCCCCGCGCGCGAATATGGCAGCCTCGAACAGCTACTGCTTGATGACGATGAACCACGCAGCGACAATCGGACCCTGTGGACCGCGGCCACGTCCGCCCCGTCCCGCCGTCGGTGGCGGCGCGCCAGCCGCTGGCGGCGGAACCGGACCGCGCTCGGGCTGGAAGAGGTACACGTTGTGCGTCATCGGATCCACGGCGATCGTCTTTGCGCCGGCAAACGTGGCGACCGTCGCAACCACCGTGTACTTGTCGGGCGAATCCTGGTGGACGACAGTCACATTGCCCTCGCCCCCATTTGGAATGTAAATCAGCTTCCTGGACGCATCCCATCCCAGGGCGTCAACGCGCGTGCCGTTCGTGATGGACGCCACGACCTTGCCCGTGCCCGCATCGACGACGACAGAGGTGTTGCTGCAACCGGAGAAGATGCGGTTCGACGCCTTGTCGTAGGCGATGCCGGTCGGCCCTTCGCAGGGTGCGAGCGGCCAGGATGCGGTCACCTTCCACGTCTTGACGTCGATCACCTGGATCGTGTTCTTGCCTTCGTTGTTCACGAAGACGTGTCCCTTGCCATCGGCAGCGGCGCCTTCGGGGGCCGTGTCTTCCAGCTCGACGGTGGCAACAATGTCCCCGGTCTTGGGATCGATCGCTGTGAGCGTGCCGATCGGACGGCTGTGATTGGTGAGGATGATCTTATCGTCGGGCTCGTCGTACATGATGCCGTCGAGACCGGGGCCGACCTTGATCTGCCTGAGCACCGCCAGTGTCTTCAGATCGAACATCGTGACGGTTTCGTCGCCGCTGTTGGTCGTGAAGCCGTGGCCAGCCTTGGTGGCGAAGCCGGCGCCATGCACGCCTGGCGTGTTTGGAATGTCGCCGAGCACTTTGCCCGTCGCGCCTTCGACGACCATCATGTGGGTGGAACGCGAAACGAACACGCGGCCCGTGGCGGCTTCGACGGCAACGTAGTCGGTGCCGCCGTCGCCTTTGATATCAAACTTCTCAACCTTGAACGTCTGCGCGTGCCCGACGGGAGGCGCGGCAAGACTGAACGCGCAGACGATAGCGAGTGTAATGAGCAAGTGTCTGGTCATACTGGGCCTCGTTGGTGGGTGCGAAACGCAAGTCGACGGCCGCGAGAAGTGCCGCAACGAGATGGCGTCAATTATAGCCTCGATCTGCCGGGCCGCTGGCGTTGCCGGGTACCGACACGCTCAGGCTGCTGGTCGACGGAGCCACGGACACCCAGACGCTGGTCGTGCACAACGACCCGCGCGTGGGTGAGAGGCCCGCCTAATCGACCCCGTGCTTGATCACTCTGTTCTTGCCTTGCGACTTCGCCCTGTACATCGCGTCGTCGGCCTGCATCAATAAAGCCTCTGGGGTCAGGCCCTGCTCATATCTGGCGAGGCCTATGCTCAGGGTGCGAGAGACGGCCGTGAGAGGCGCGTCCTTCGTCTCAACTGTGATTTGCTCCTTCTCGAACGTCGTGCGGATTCTCTCCGCCACCACCCAGGCGATCGTCAGATCGGTGTCCGGGAGGATGACCACAAACTCCTCCCCGCCGTATCGGAACGGCCGGTCGTGTTTCCGAGTCTGTTTCCTCAGGAGGCCGCCGAGGCAGGCGAGCATCGCGTCGCCGGACGAATGACCATAGTCGTCGTTGATCGACTTGAAGTTGTCCACGTCGATCATCATGAGGGCAAACCGATTCTCGCGACGTTGACAGCGGTCGATCTCGTCTTCAAGTGAAGTCATCAGATAGTGGCGGTTATAGAGTCCCGTGAGCTTGTCCGTGACGACGAGTTCCTGAATCTCCCGGTTCCTGGTGTCGAGATTTTCCAGCGATGAGAGAAGCTCCCGGTTCAGATATTCGATCTTGTCGATCTGGGACCGGGTCAGCCGCTTCTCCTTGCGTAGCAGAAAAAGGAGATTGTTCAGATTCTCGCCCAATTCCTCCACGATTGTCGGACAGGCCGTCAGGAAGACATCGCAGGCCCTGCAGTTCTGGTACTTGTCCGCGAAAGAGCCCTGGATGTCCCCCCCGCAGTACGTGCCCGCGATCTGCCAGCAGCGGGCCGCTTCATCATGGTAGGCGGGACAAACCTCGCGTGTGCAGGTCTTCTTCTGCAGGCAGTGAATGAGATGGGGATTCTGAAAACATGCCTTCTCGTCCCGAATCGCCCGGTCGAAAAGAGGGACGATCTCTTCCCGGATGCGGCCGATGATCGCCTGGCAGGCAGCGTCTCCAGCTGTATCATCCAGCATCGTTCCTCCCGGAGTGTTCCTCCGCTTGATCCCTGCAGTGCCAGTGGACTGGTCGCGCGTCGCGACGTCACGTTGTCAGTAACAGTCCCGAAGCTTAGTCTTCCGCCGCACGCACCACAAGAGACAGTTCGTTATTCCGCTAAATTCGGACGGCCTGCGTGTCCTGCCCACCTCCTGCTCGAGCCGCGTCACCAGGAACACGATCGACGCGCGGCTGACGCAAACGACTGTGTGGGAAGGGTTTGAGTTTGGCTGGGAGGCAGGGAATTGAACTCCGAGACGCTGGTCCGGAATCTCCTGGCCGCTCAGTGAAATCTGGACTTGCCGCGCGCGTAGCGTGGGCCAGGGGCCCCTGACCGCGGCCTTCGTTCTTCTCTCCGCTCCGGCGCCAGCGGGACACGCAACGTCACTGAGTCAGGGATCTCAACACGGCATCGAAGGTGGCGAACGGGTAGGCGCCGACAATGGTCTGCGACCCGATGATGAAGGTCGGCGTGCCGAAGACGCTGTACTGCTGCTCGGCGGCTGTCTTCATGTTCGTGATGCCGTTCCGGAGGCTGGTGAGAGTCAGACACGCGTCAACCTCCGCGCCGGTCATCCCCGCCTGGGCGACGACCGCCTTGATCGCGCTTGTCGGGTTCCCGCTGCCTGCCCAGGTCGCCTGCGCCTGGAATAACAGGTCCAGTACGGTGAAGTAGCGATCGCCGGAGCAGCGGGCCACCATGGCCGCCGACATCGCCACGCTGTCCAACGGGTAGTCGCGGTAGATGAGCTTCACCTTGCCGGTATCGAGATAGGCGGCCTTGATCTGGGGCAGGGTCACCGCGTGGAACGAGGCGCAGTGGGAACAGGTCAGCGACGAATACTCGATCATCGTCACCGGCGCGGCTGCATTGCCCAGCACCTTGTCGGCGAGCATGACATCGAGGGTCGGAAGTTCGACCGTGGGACTTGGCCCGACCACGGAGGAGTGCGTCGCATTTCCTCCGCAGGCCGTGGCAACGGCGGCCAGCGCGATCGCCAGCGTGGGAATCAGGGCGAACCGGTCACTCCGCATCATCCGGCCATTCTGGGGGCACCCAATTCTATCGCGCCAGGAAGCGGCCCGCGTCAAGGCTGTTTTGCACGTCTGACGCGACACGCTGTGTGCGGCGCTCGGAAACGAGGCCTGTTCTCGCGCGTGGAGGCGAGAACGAGGGCTGGCGGTGGGCGAGGCGGACGCGGCGGCGGCGCGCCGGGTGGCGTCACGTCGTTCACGGCGTTGAACGGCTCCTTCAACACGCTCGTGGCGCTGACGCAGAACGGCATGGACATGCCCCCAAACAAGGCTCAGGTCGATACCTGGGAAGCCGGTTGCAGGGATTACTCGGCAACGCTGACGGCCTGGAAGGCGATGCAGGGCGTGTGGACCTGGTGAACTTCAACGGACTGCTCACCAGGAGCAACCTGACGCCGTTGAAGGTCACGCCCACGGCGCTGACGGCGCCGGCGTCGTGCACGTTCGTTGCGCCGGCTGCCGGGAAGCAGTAACGGCCTGTCGTTATCAGTCGCTGCGGCCGCTCTCGTGGCCTCTGGGAGTGGCTTGGTTTGCCCTCGGCTGAACCTCTCCCAGACGAGGACGAATCCCGCGGCGCGTTCGATGAGCCCAGGCAGACAGCCGCTGGTTACCTGCTCGATGACCCTTTCCGCGGCGCGTTTGCGGAATACAGATCAGGAGGTACACTCAATGAATCGTCACAGCTTCCGGATCGCCTGCATCGTCGTCCTCGTAATCGGGTTGGCCGGCCCCGCCGCCGCGCAGGGCCGCGCGTGCTCCAACGACACAGTGAAAGGCGCGTGGGGCTACACCGAGACGGGTTCGGTGATCGCGCCTGCTCCCACGGGCGGCACCGTCGTCGTCGCCGCCGCTGCCGTCGGCAGGTACAACTTCGACAAGGCGGGGAACTTCGAGGGCGAGCAGAATAGCAGCGCCAACGGAGTCGTCGGCCCCGACACGAAGCAGGGAACCTACACAATCAACCCCGACTGCACGGGGACGCTGACGCTCACGGCCTACAGGGGCGGCGTGGCGCAGCGTCTGTCCGTCTGGGCGTTTGTCATCGACGACAACGGGCGGGAGATGCGGGCCATCATGACGTCGATGACGCTCCCGAACGGCACCCCCTTGTCGCCGATCATGACCATGACGGCGAGAAAGGTGATCCCGGGCCGGGAACAGGACGAATAGGCGGGCGCGGGCGGCCTTCGCCTCTATAATGAGCCGGGAGCGTGGCGCCGATGGCCATCGACCAGGAGCGCTGGCGACGGGCGGAGGAGCTCTTTCACGCGGCGCTCGCGCGGCCGCCCGAGAGCCGTGCGGCCTTTCTCGAGGAAGCATGCCGCGGCGAGACCGATCTGGGCCACCAGGTCGGCATCCTCGTGGCGAACGACGAGCGCGCCGGCGCCTTCCTGGAGACGCCGGCGTTCCTCCAACTGGACACCGCGATGCCCGATCGCGGTTCGCTGGTCGGCCGCCAGCTCGGGACCTACGACCTCCTCTCCTTCATCGGCGCCGGCGGAATGGGCGAGGTGTACCGCGCCCACGACAGCAAGCTCGGCCGCGACGTCGCGATCAAGACGCTGCCTCCCGAGTTCGCGCGCGACGCCCGCCGCCTGGCACGCGTCCACCGCGAGGCGCGGACGCTGGCGTCGCTCAACCACCCGAACATCGCCGCGATCTACGGCCTCGAGGAGTCGGACGGCCTCGACTACCTCGTGCTGGAACTGGTGGAGGGGGATACGCTTCGCGGGCCGTTCAACGTGTCCACCGCTCTCGACTACGCCGGCCAGGTGGCAGGCGCGCGGCCTCGAGGTCGACCTTCGGGCGGACATCTGGGCGTTCGGTTGCCTGTGTTTCGAACTGCTCGCGGGCAAGCGCGCGTTCCCCGGCGATACCGACGCGGGAACGATCGGCGCCATCCTCTATCAGGAGCCCGACTGGACGGCGCTCCCCGACGGCACCCCACCGGACGTCCTCGGCCTTCTGCGCCGGTGTCTCCGCAAGGACCCGAATCGCCGGCCGGGAAGCATGGCCGAGGTGCGAACGGTTCTCGAGGAGACGCGGCGCCAGCCTGCCCGTTGGAGGCGCGCCCTGGCCCAGCTACGCCGGCCACGGTGCGCCGTCCCCGCGGCCGCACTCCTCCTTCTGCTGGGGTACGCCGGGGTGCGCCTCGACCAGTACGTTTCCCGGGTCCGCTGGGTGAGACAGTAGGCGGTGCCGGAGATCTCTCGGCTGGTCGAGGCGGGCAATTACGAGGCGGCCTCTCGACTTCTCCGCCGCGCGGGCTCGATCGTGCCAGGCGATCCCGCCGTGGCACAGATTCGCGACAGGATCGCGATGCCGGCGACCTTCGGGACGAACCCGGCCGGCGCGGAGGTCTGGGCGACCGGCTACCGGCCAGACGACGAGGACTGGGTGCGCCTGGGAACCACGCCGTTCACCACGAAGTTGCTGCCAATCGGGTTCTACCGCGTCCGCCTGCAGAAGCCGGGATTCGAGACCATCACCGCGAGCGCCGAAGTCCGCGGCGGCAACGTGATGGATTTCGATCTCGACCCGGTGGGCAGTCTCCCGCCAGGGATGGTGCGCGTCTCCGCCGGCATTGCGAGCATTGGCGCGCTCGACGATGTCAAGGTCGGACCGTTTGTGATCGACCAGCTCGAAGTCACGAACAGGCAGTTCAAGCAGTTCGTGGATCGCGGTGGATACCGGCAGCGCCAGTACTGGAAGCAGGAGTTCACCAGGAACGGACGCCCCCTCGCCTGGAGCGAGGCGATGCAGGTATTCCGGGATGCGACCGGCCAACCCGGCCCCTCTACATGGGCGGGGGGCGGGTACCCGAGTGGCCACGACGACTACCCGGTCAATGGCGTGAGTTGGTACGAAGCCGCGGCCTACGCGGAGTTTGCGGGGAAGCGCCTGCCCTCAATCTACCACTGGCAGCGGGCGGCCAGCCCGGGCTGGTTCTGGGAGATCGTAGAACTCAGCAACTTCCGCGGCGACGGGCCGGCCCCGGTCGGTTCGTCCCGCGGCCTCGGCGCCTACGGCACGCTCGACATGGCCGGCAACGTGAAGGAGTGGTGCTCGAACGAGGTGGCCGGGCAGCGCTACGTCCGCGGCGGTGCCTGGAACCAGCCGGTGTGGACGTTCGCGGGACCCGACGCGCGCTCGCCCTGGGATCGTTCGCCGGAGAACGGCTTCCGCTGCGTGCGCGACGGGGCGCTCGACGGGGCGGCGCTCGACGCACCGGTGAGGCGGGAGTTGATGGACCGAGGCGACGAGAAGCCCGTCCCGGACCACGTGTTCGATCTCTGCCGAAGTCTCTACGCGTACGATCCGACCCGCCTCGACGGGCGTACCGAGGGCGCTGTCGTGGAGACGAAGGACTGGAGGCGGGAAACGGTGTCGTTTGCGTCGGCGATCCCGAACGAACGGATCACGGCGTACTTCTACATTCCCAAGCGCGCGACGCCGCCTTACCAGGCGGTTCTCTACGCAAACCCCGGCATGGCGATGAGGCTCCCGACACCAGAAGACGGCGAGGAGCGGATCTTCGAGTTCATCGTCAAGAGCGGGCGGGCCTTCCTGCACCCGGCGCTGAAGGGCTACTACCACAGGCGCTACGCCGCGCCGCCCGCCGGCCCGAACGACTCGCGAGACCGCCTGGTGGCCGAATCGAAGGAATTCCGCCGCTGCATCGACTACCTGGCGAGCCGCGCGGACGTGGACCGCGAGCGCCTGGGTGTCTTCGGCGTGAGCCGCGGCGCAACCGTCGTGCCGATCTTCGCCGTGGGTGAGGATCGGCTCAGGTCCGCGGTCCTGTTCAGTGTCGGTCTGACGGCGAAGCGCCTCAGGCGCACCGAGGCCGATCCGTTCAACTTCCTCCCCCGTTTCAAGGTGCCCACCCTGATGGCCGCGGGACTCTACGACTTCTCGTTCCCCATCCGAGACGTCGCAGCGACGGATGCTCGCCCTTCTCGGGACGCCCGAACGGGACAAGCGACTGATCCACTGGCCGGGGGGCCACGGTGACCTGGCGCCGAATTACCCCGAGCTGACCAGGGAAACCCTCTCCTGGTACGACCGGTATCTTGGCCCGGTGAAGTAGGCTGGTCGCCGGCTAGGTTGCGGGGTTCTGGCGGGTCAGTTCCGCAAGGAGCCACGCCTTGGCCAGCCGCCAGTCGCGCTTGGCGGTCTCCACCGAGATGTCGAGGGCGCGCGCCGCCTCCTCAACCGTTAGCCCGGCGAAGTAGCGCAGTTCCACCAGGCGGCTCTTGCGGTGGTCGAGGCGGCGGAGTTCCGGGTAGGCGAGTTCCATCAAGCGGTCGCGCGATCCGGGTTCGCCGTCCCGCCAGGCGGCGAGCAGCGCAGTGATCTCCGGGCCGCCCTCTGTGGCCACGCGCTCCGTATCCTAGACCGTTCGTCCTGACGCAACCGCGCGGGCGGATGCGTCCGTCCATGGTGGTGTAGCATACTTGACTCGAGATGATATGGCGGCGTGCCAGGATGCCGGCGCGCAGGACAGTCGGCCTTCTGGCGTTGCTCGAATCTGCGGGAACCGTTGAAAACCGCGAGGGCAAGAATGCGAAGTGCCGCAACCCGAATCCTTGCTGCAGCAGGCATCGCGGCGGGTCTTGCGTGGGCTGGCGCTGTGATCTATTGCGGGGCGATCCGTCAGGGCTACGACCCGGTCAATCAGTTTGTCAGCGAGCTTGCCGAGCGAGGCAGTTCCACTGAAACCGTCATGCGCATCACCGGGTTCTATCTCCCGGGGCTGCTGGTTCTCGCGTTTGCCGCGTTCGTGCTCATCCGCTCGGCAGGCTGGGCCGTTGCAGTTCTCCTCATCATTCATGCGGCTGGCATTTGGGATCATGCACGTGTGGCTGGCGGCCTTCGCGCTGTCGATTTGGCCATCGACTACCGAGGTCAGTAATCGGCCGGTAAGCAGGATAGCGTAGCGGCCCCCGGGCAAATGGAGCCGACCCGCTTAGGAGCTGGCCCCTGTTTCAGCAGAGTCTCGAAGATTCTCTCAAGATAGACGATGAACCGCTTCCTGATCGTCAGCCCGCTGACGCGGGCGAAGACGACGTAGCCGATTGTGATGACAAGGACTTGAAGGTTTGGCTGGGAGGCTGGGATTTGAACCCCGAAACGCTGGTCCAGAGGCGCAAACTTCGACGGTGACGGTGACGGTGACGGAATATGTCGGTCTTGTTGGGGTTTTCGGCGGGGATCTTCAGGACTGGTGGGGTCGAGAATGCTGGTTTCGTGCGCAGTTCATCAAGATCGATGTTTCTCACCGATGAGGGCGACAGATTCGGGTTGCACCGCAGCGGGTATGGAGGGGCTCGTCTCAGGCAGCGTTCTGGTCTCGGGATTGCGCCACAATTTGGTCCATGCCTTCCGTCAGTCTCAAGGCCCACTACGACGGCAAGATCATCCAACTCGATGAGCCTCTCGACTTGCCGGCGAACGCGCGCATGATGGTGACCGTCCCGCCGCCCGTCAGTCGTCGATAATGAAGGTCACCATCATGTTGACCTGATACTCCGAGATGGCATCGTTGGTGATCCGCACGTGCTGCTCCTTGATCCACGCACTGCGGACCTTGCGCAGCGTCTTGTTCGCCCTGTCGATACCTTGCTTGATCGCGTCCTCGAAATCGATGGTCGACGTCGCGCTGATCTCAGATACTTTGGCTACAGACATCTTGTCCTCCATTGTCTCGGCATCCATGCCGAAATCGGTGGTGATCGTGGTCGCGCCCGGCGCGGCGCCTACGCCCCGCGACTCCCGCGAAACACAAAGGTCAATACAAAGCCCGCCAGAAATCCGCCGATGTGCGCCATATAAGCGACGCCGCCCGTCTGCGCCGTGTTCGCGATGGAACCGATGCCGCTGAAGAACTGCAGGACGATCCAGAGCCCAATGACTATCAGCGCGGGCACCTGAATCACCTGCTGGCCCTGTAGCACTCGGACCTTTCCCTGTGGGAACAGCAGGATGTAAGCGCCGAGCACCCCCGCAATCGCCCCCGAGGCTCCCAGGTTCGGTATGTTCGAACCGACGCTGAACGCCAACTGAGCAAGAGTCGCCGCGAGCCCACACAGGAGGTAGAAGACCGTGAAACCGATGTGCCCGAAACGGTCTTCCACGTTGTCGCCGAAGATCCACAAGTAGAGCATGTTGCCGCCCAGGTGAACCCACCCGGCATGCATGAACATGGACGTGACGAGCGTCAAAAGATCACCGAGGGGATTGGCGAGGAAGCGGCTGGAAACGAACGCCCACTTCCCGATAAAGACGTCACCACCACTCTGCTCCACAAAGAAGAACAGGACATTCAGCGCGATCAAGGCATACGTGACCAGCGGAACAGTTCTGCGACCGGTATCATCATCGCCGATTGGCAGCATAAGATTTGTCTCCTGCTCCTCTGGTGCGCCTCCACCCGTGCGGACCACTCACCGCTCGCGGGCGGGGATGCCTCCCTGGTCCAGCATCAGAACCAGAGGCTGCGCGATCGCACCAATGCTACGCCCGGCGCGCCGCGACGACTGTTCAAACGGGCACACCCGCGCGCCCTGGCCATACGTCAGCGGTGTCTGCCCAACTGTTCAGGGCCATGCCGTGCGGCTCGGAAAGCCGTCCCGACCAGCTTCATAAGTGTGCTCCCCATTTGCCCCGGGCACTTCATGTACTACCAACATTAGAAGGTCTGAGGCATGGCCTCCTTAGAACTTGATTGAGACTTCTGTTTCCACTTCTACTGGTTGTCCATCCACGACCGTCGGCTGGTACCGCCGCTGCTGGACATTTTCCAGGGCTGCGGCTTGCAGTGGTTGCGGACCTGACAGGACTGACGCATCTTTCACCTTTCCATCAACGCCAATCAGGACCCGCATGCGCACGGTTCCGTGAACGTTCGCGCCCTTCCCCCTTTGCGGATCGTTCAGTTTCGGTTGAGAGACTAGTTTTGCCGCTTGCGCGTCCTCGGCGACGCGGACCGGCCCCTTGTTCGGGACGGCTCGTTGATTCGCTGGCGGCGCTTCGCTCGGCGGCTTCGTCGCCGGATCGGACCGCGGTCGATTTCCGGCCCCCTGCTTCGGAGGGGCCTTATCTGCCGCCTGTTGCGCGGCATCTTGCTTGGCCTTGTCGGCAGCGTCCCGCTTGATCCTGTCGGCGGCTGCCTGTTGCTGCGCAGTGTCCTGTCTAGCCTTGTCGGCAGCGTCCCGCTTGATCCTGTCCGCGGCTGCCTGTTGCTGCGCAGCGTCCTGTCTAGCCTTGTCGGCGGCTGCTTGTTGTTGCGCAGCGTCCTGTCTAGCCTTGTCTGCGACATCCCGCTTGATCCTGTCGGCCGCTGCCTGTT
>JAPKZO010000029.1:0-8959 GCA_026393755.1 Acidobacteriota bacterium | reverse complement strand
GGCTGCCTGTTGTTGCGCAGTGTCCTGTTTGATCTTGTCGGTGGCGTCCCGCTTGATCTTGTCGGCGGCTGCTTGTTGTTGCGCAGCGTCCTGTTTGATCTTGTCGGCGGCTGCCTGTTGCTGGGCTGTTAGTTGTTGCGCAGCCTGTTGCCTGGTTTTCTCCGCCGCCAGTTGTTGTTGAGCGGTCTCCTTTGACCGCGCGACAGCCTGGGGAATTCCAGCGGTTGGCGGAAGGACCTGCGGCACTGCGTTTGGCGACGTCGCCGGCTGGGGCTTTTTTGTTGCCGGTTCAGCTGGTTTGACCGCTGGCGCGGGTGGGGCTGTCCTTATAATTCGAGCCTCGCGCGGCGGCGCCGCCGCGCGGAGATTCTCCTCGGTCCTCGCGTCAAGTGGCTTGCCAGGATTTGCCTGCAGGGCTTGCCGCTGTTGCGTGAATGCGACCGGCGGCGGCGGCGGCGCGACTTTGGCCACGGCCGGCCGCCTGATGACCGCGTCCGGGGGGTTCGGCGGGGCGTTGACGGCTGTGGCGCCTGTCGCGCGCTGCCTGTTTGGTCCCATCACACTTGCTCTCTCCGGAGCCACCGGTGCGGTGTGAACCGCCGGAGCCGCCGCGATCGCGCCCGGAGCGACACTTACCGCTACCACGGCCACCGCCTGCGCGTTCACGAAGGTCGCTCGCGGCACTGCCGTGACCGCGCCCGTCACTCGTTGATTCGAGTATGTCGTCGTCTGAACGATGTTGTTCACCACATTCGTGATCGTCGTCTGCTGGACCACGGTGTTTGTGATGTTCACGTTCGTAACGTACGTCTGGCTTGCCTGGTACGCGGGCACGTACACTTCGCCAGGCCCCAGGGGAAACCAGGCCACCCTGCCGCTGATTTCAAGTTCCCGCGACGACTGCGAATTCCCTACGAAGATGACGAGGGCCGGGGAATACACAGGACGGCGCGCGTACAGGTTCTGGTTCGCTTCGCGGCGTGGCGGAACCCAAGCCCAGCCTCGACCGCCGTACCCGTCGTTCACGTACGCCCACCGGCCGTAATGCGACGTCACGAATCCAAATGGCGCGTCATCGACCCAGGTCCAGCCCCACGGAGCCACCCAGGCCCAGTGCCCGTCTCTATACGGCGCCCAATCTCGCGAGACATGTGTCGGAACCCAGATCGAACCATAATCACGATCCGTCCTCCAGGTGCCGTTCTGATCGAGATCTTCATAGCCGGTGAGTTCCAGGGAAACGTAACGGGCTGATAGTGAGCGGTCTTCGCGCAGTTCCCGGTTGTACGACCACTGATCGAACGTGTCCCTGCCCGGGAGATCGTAGACGTCATAGCGGATATCGTCGGTGCCGGAGACCTGGACCTGGGAACCCCCATCCACAAGAAACGCTTCGCCTCCGCCGGTGACCTGTCCCTGGCCGTCGCGTAACGTGATGGTAGTGAATCGGCCATCCGGATCAACGGTGATGCGGTAATGGCCGCGTTGGAGCATCGTAAATGCGAGGTTCGGCGTGTCCACTTCCAACACGTCGTCTCGGTCGAGATTCCTCACGCGCACATCGATCGTGCCGGAGTTCAACTGGATCTGAACCGTGCGGTCATCCAGATTCAGAAACGAGATCAACGTCTGGCCGTCCACGCGAATCGCCGTCGACCCGATGTGCATCTCGGCTCTCGACCTGTCGCCCGTCCAGAGGCTGTCTCCCGTCGTCATCGGCCGGTTCAGACTCGCCCAGCCCCAGTCGATCTCGCCGCCAGGCTGGAAGGAGACGTCACGCTCCACGTAGTTCAGCCGGGCCACGCGCGTTGGTGGATCATCGGCCGCGAAGGCTGGTCGCACGGCGACGGCGAAGGCTGGTCGCACGGCGACGGCGAACAGGCAGAGCAGCAGGCATGCGCGCCCGCAAGAATGTGTAAAACCGACGGTGCTCTTCATCACATGGCTCCTTCTGGTCGCGCAATTTGGCATTCTTCCAGCGTTTCAACGCTGCTTCCGCGAGGGTAAGGCCGAAACCAGAAGATTGCTGTTCAGTTTTGCACCATGTCCCATGAACCCCGAAACGCTGGTCCAGAGGCGCAAGCCCCGACGTCGACGGTGACCGATCGCGTTGGTTTTGTTAGGGTTTTCGGCGAAGACCTTTGGGGCGTGTGGGGTCGAGAAGGTCGGTTTCGTGCGCAGTTTGTCAAGATTTTATCGAGTGCCAATCGAGGAATCCATTGAAAGCGAAGCGGCTTTACCTTTTCCATGCGAGGGCTGTGGCAGCGGCTACCCGTCCGCACCTGCGGAGGGGTGGGGTGGACCGAGGCGTTTCTGGTTGGCTTAATCGAGGATGTTCCCCGCCGTCAGTTCCTGGAGGAATCGCATGATCGGCCAGATGTGGAGCGGCCCGTCTTTGAGTTCAGCCGATCCCGTGTACACGCCGTGCCCGGTCTTCAGCACCCCCTGATCGATCAGGCCCTTAAGGGCGGCCCCATACTCCCGTCGCCACGTGGCGGCCGCTTTCACTTCGATCCCCACAGTGCGCGCGCCACGGGTCCAGACGAAGTCCACCTCCGCGCCGGATGGTGTTCGCCAGTAGTGCAGGTGCCCTCCGAGATTCCGGGACGCCATGGCCGCGCGCAATTCGTGCAGCACCCAGGTCTCGAGCAGGAACCCGCGTTCGAGCCCGTCGAGGGGCTCGCGAAGTCGTCCACTGAGCGCCCGCGCCACGCCCGGGTCGAATAGGTAGAACTTCGGGCTGGCCACCTCCTTGACCTTCGCCCGCTTGCGCCAGGCAGGCAGCCAGCATCCGATCAGGGTGTCCTCGAGCGTCGCAAAGTATCCCTGGACGGTGGGCCTGGCCACCGCGGCGTCTCGGGCAATCCCCGCGACGTTGACGACCTGTGCGTTGACGAGCGCCGCCACTTCCAGAAAGCGCGCGAACGAGGCGAGATTGCGGACCAGTGCTTCCTGCTGGATCTCCTCACGGACGTAGTTCGCGACGTAGGCATCCAGCACGTCGACGGCGTGATCGATCTCCATGTGAATCTGCGGGAGCAACCCGAAGCGCAACACCCGGTCGACGCTGACGTCATAGCCCAGTTCCGATGCCGTCAACGGAAAGAACTGCCGGTTGATCGCGCGGCCTGCGAGGAGGTTGACGTCCAGCCGTTTCAGCTTGCGGGCGCTCGAACCGCTCAGGGCGAAACGATAGGCTTTCCCGTGGTCCGCAATCAGCGAGTGCACCTCGTTGAGGAGGGCCGGCATCCGCTGTACCTCATCGATCACGACCCAGCGTCCGCGTGGCAGGGCCTCGACCTGCTGCCGAAACGACTCCGGCTGCCGGCTGAGCGCCAGCACCACCTGTGTGCGCAGGAGGTCGAACCAGAGCGCGTCCGGCAGCACGTGCTTCAGCCACGTGGTCTTCCCGGTCCCGCGCGGGCCGAACAGGAAGAACGAGTGGTTGGGCAGGCTGTATCGACGTGTAATCATTGACAGCATATTAACGGCAAATATGCTGACTGTCTATGCATGTCGTAGTGACCGGTCCGGCGGTGCCGTGACACGTCCCAAGCGAATTCGTGGTCTGACTCGGGAGTAACCACCTGCTTGTGGTGTGGTGTGGGCGCGTCTGGCGGACTCAATATCGTGGAAGGCACGTTTCAGCGGGTGGTGATGGCGCGACTTTTTGTCAAGTTTCTATCAAGAATGGGATCGAACGACGGCCGAGTCGTTTTTGAGCGTGCTCGTAACCAATTGATTTAAAAGGAATTGTTTGACTGGGAGGCAGGGATTTGAACCCCGAAACGCTGGTCCAGAGGCGCAAGCCGCGGCGTTGGGCTCGAACCCCTTTGCAGGGCCGTGCCGAAGGCCGTGAGAAAAGACCCTGTCCTCTACGAGCTTCTCGCGCTCATCGACGCGCTGCGTGATGGCCGCGCACGCGAGCGACAGATCGCCGAACGTGAGTTGAGCGCTCGGCTCAGGGGGTTACTGCGTGCCTGACCCGAATCGCGCGCTCTTCGAGTCCGTCGTCCGCCTGCTCGGCCCCGTGCTCGACGACCTCGTCTTCGTCGGCGGCTGTACGACCGGCCTCTTCGTCACGGACTCAGTTGCCGGTGGTATCCGTTCGACCAAGGATGTCGACGCCATCGTGGACGTGACTTCGTACGCAGAGTACACCTCGCTCGCAGAGCGCCTTCACGCCCTTTCTGGGTCGGGCGACCGTGGACTTCATCTACACCTAGGATGACAGGCCGTCGATTGTGACCCGCCGCCTTGACCTCGGCGAGATAGAAATCGCGGGGACTGAATGTCAAGTTCGGCGCACGTCGTGGAGACGGACCGCGGCGCCACGTAAACTGTTTGAGCGCAGTTTCTGCGATCAGCGGCTACTCCACCTTCGGCATTCCTTGCGTACTGCTTTTCGCAACCTCGCCGTTCATTCTGGAAATCGAGGCATCTGCGTCTGGTCCGATTCATGCAATCGCACACGCGGCGGATCGGCCCAAGCCGGGCTACGGAATCCGGCCCGGGAAAGAGGGACGGCGATATGTGTGCGAACGGCAGCCATCGCAACAACGATTGCGAGGAGGAACGGCGGATTGAGGCGTTGAAGCAGCGGGCCGAGCAGTTGAGCAGAGGCAACATGGTCTCCTGGATGTCCGACGCGGTCTCTTTGGAGCAACAGGAGCAGTTCTGGCGTCGCGTCGTCGAGTTCGATGAGGCCGCCGGACCGACGACGACCAACTTCCAGCAACTGGTCGCGGCGGGAGTGGAGCTGCCCGCTCCGGACTTGGTCGACGACGAGAAGCTGACGGGCGTACTGTGGGCGGTCGTTCAGGGTCTGGCGCTCCTGAATGTCTTTCTCACCAACACGGATCACTTGAGCGACCGCGATCTGTATGGTGCGCTCTGGCACCGCGTTCTGCGGGACGAGGTGCCCGCGCTCCCAGATGTTCCGGGTTCGGCTTGGCACGTGGACCTGGTCGGAACCGGGAGCGAAGAGGACATTCGCCTCTACCTGCGGTATTACGCCGACGAGGATTGCCGCCGGCAGTGGGTTGTCGACTTCCCCGACTACGACGTGCCGGCACACGAGGATCCCCCGTACGACCGCGACGGCCATCTGCCGCAGCCCCACTACCCGGGGCTCGTCTGGTGAGCCCAGCGTGGATCGAGGTACGAACATGTCTTGAGGGCGAAGGCACGGAGTACTACGCGCCAGGCCCGTTGTACCCGCACACGCCCATTCGGGGCGAGTTCACCACGGGACGAAGCATCTCCTCGCCGCATCGGTGTCGCGACGAGCAGGTTTCGCAGAGGAAGCACGATTCCCCGTCCACTTCGCACTCGGGACATAACGAGACCGCCGGTTCGGGGCACTGGGAGCACGGGATGTCTGGGGCTTCGTTGTTCGCTAGCGACACGATCACCTGGGAAGCCACTGGGACGATCAGCTCCCCGACGACAGAGAGGTCGACAACGGTAGTGCTCCCGAAATCGTAGTGGTGCTGGAACACGACACCTGGCCCTCAGTCGTCGCCTTTACGGGGTTCTGCCAATGGTCCGGCCACAATCGGAGAACGCTACGCTTGACGAAGCGGCAGCGTGGCACGCAAGCTCTCCACCCCTGACGGTGCGATTTAATGTCAGGTTTCTATCAAGAACGGGATCGAACGTCGGCCGAGTCGATTCGGTCTTGGCGGTTCGCTGTTGGTGCGGGTTCAAATCCGGCGTCGACGGTGACGGATCGCGTTGGTCTTGTTAGGGTTTTCGGCGAGGACCCCTGCGTATGGTGGGGTGGAGAACGGCGGTTTCGTGCGCAGTTTATCAAGATTTTATCAAGATCGATGTTTCTCGCCGATTCACGGCGACGGATTCGGGTTGCACCGCAGCCGGTGTGGAGGGGCTCGTCTCAGGCAGCGTTCTGGTCTCGGGATTGCGCTACAATTGGGTCCATGCCTACCGTCAGTCTCAAGGCCCACTACGACGGCAAGACCATCCAGCTCGATGAGCCTTTCGACTTGCCGGCGAACGCGCGCTTGATGGTGACCGTCCTGCCGTCCGTGACAGACACCGACCGCGAGGACTGGGCGGTTCTGTCGGCGGAGAATCTGGCTCGCGGGTACGGAGACGATGAGCCTGATTACTCGGTGACACAGTTGGGTGGGCGGTGAACGAGGGGGATGTCGTTCTCGTGGTACTGCCCCAGGCGGATGGCAAGCCGAAGAACAGGCCCGCCGCTGCTCTCCGCAGGATGCCGCCGTTTGGCGACTGGCTTGTGTGCGGTATTACGACCCGGCAGCGTCACGAGGTTGAGGGCTTTGACGATCCGATTCGCCCCGAAGACGACGATTACTTCGCGAGCGGATTGAAGGCGCCGTCAGTGATCCGGCTTGGTTTTCTCGCGGTCCTTCCCGAGAACCGTCTGCTGGGCACGATCGGCTCGATCGCCCCGGCCCGCCACCAGCGATTGCTGGATCGGCTCTGCGAACACCTGTCGAAGAACCAGAGACCTGACCCGCCTGAGCAGTCTGCGCGCTGACGCCGCGACTTGTGTCACGCCTCTCGCGCCCCCCCGACCTCATCTGTGTCCCGGATCCGAAGACCGCAACGGATAGCGCATACGAGACGCTACAGCGAGCCGTCACGGGCCACCCTTGGGCGACACGCAAACATCGACAACGGAGCGTTCGCAGTCAAGACCTAAGTAAGCACTGGTGGCCTATCGCTTACTTGAGACAGCCGTTAAGAAGCTCCTGTTACTTGGTGGCTGTTGGACGGGGGCCTGACCATCCTCCCGTTCTCCCTTGGTCGCTGGGCCAAGTCACGACGACGACGATGCCATCGTCACTCGACGACAATCAAGAGAGAAGATCGTGCCAAGCTGTGCCGTCACTGGTCTATAGTGGGCGCGAGCGATTGGGCCATGCATTACTGGTGGGTCAACCAGAACCAGACGTACCGGGCTGAGATCCGCGGGTGCTTCATGTGGTCGCCGAAGCAGAACGCGAACGGAGCCCGCAACCAGTTCTACGAGAACATGCGCGAAGTGTCGCCAGGCGACGTCGTGTTCTCGTTCTGCGACACGCACATCAAGGCCATTGGTGTCGTGACTGGACGAGGACAGACCGGTCCAAAGCCAGACTTTGGAACGGCCGGATCGAACTGGTCACAAGAGGGTTGGTACGTGCCGGTCGAATACTGGACTCTGGATAATCAGATCCGGCCGAAAGACCACATCGCGATCCTGCGACCCTTCTTGCCATCCAAATACTCACCCCTTCAGGAGAACGGTGACGGGCTGCAGTCCGTCTACCTCGCCCAGTTGCCCGAGGCCCTTGCGGACGCTCTCATCGGGCTCATTGGTCAAGCGTACTGGGACGCGCACGCGGCGATTGCTGACTTCCAGCGCACGCCAGACCCCACCGACCTCGACGACACGATCGCCGATCGCGAGATGATCGGTCCGACGTTTCGGGAGCAGTTGGTCAGAGCCAGGCGCGGCCAAGGCGTATTCAGGTCCAACGTGCTGCTGCGGGAGACGTTCTGCCGAGTCACGAGGGTGGATGTGCCGCGGCACCTTAATGCAAGTCACATGAAGCCCTGGCGCGATGCGACGGACACCGAACGTCTCGACGGCGCCAACGGCTTGCTTCTATCACCGCACATCGATCACCTGTTCGATGAAGGCTACATCACGTTTTCCACGAGCCAAGAGCTGGTGATCGTTCCAGAGGTCAGAGATAAGTTGCTGGATGCCTGGGGCATCGACGCCGGCGTGCGCGTCGGCGAGTTCTCGAGAGAACAGGGCGCCTACTTGGACTACCACCGCGCGAACGTCTTTAAGCATCAACTCCTCGGAAGATAAGCGTCCACACAATTCGCATCGATTGTTGTCTCCTCTGTCGACCACGCTCGCGACGGAGCGGACGCCTGCCACGACGCGGCGGTAGCGGAGCACGCAGTTCTCCGGCCCCGTTGGCGCGACATTTTGTCAAGTTTCTATCAAGAACGGGATCGAACGGCGGCCGAGTTGTTTCGGGGCGTGCTCGTAACCAATTGATTGGGAAGGCGTTGTTTGGCTGAGAGGCAGGGATTTGAAACCCGAAACGCTGGTCCAGAGGCGCAAACGCCGACGTTGCTGGTGACGGATCGCGCCGGTTCTATTAGGGTTTTCGGCGAGGACCTTTGGGTTGAGTGGGGTTGCGAACGGTGGTTTCGTGCGCAGTTCATCAAGATGTTATCGAGATCGCTGTTCGTCGCCGGCCAGACTCGCAGCGTTCAGTCTCTCAGACCGAGCGCCTGCAGACACGCGTCAACCTGGCCGAAGGCGTCCTGCTGCCACTGTTCCGGACTGCGGTCGCCGAGCACATTGGTGTTTTCGACGAATCGGCGCACACATGTTGGCCCAAAGCCATCAACGGTATCGAACTTGCCGGCAATGAGGCGGTAGCCTGCGTCACCGCTCGCATGTTCAAGAAGCGGCCGGCATGCTTCGGCAAGCGCTTCAGGTCCACCGGGGTAGTTTCGGATGCAGTAGTAGACGTCGTAGGCGTCTTTCTGCTTATAGCGCCCAGCGAGGGCATGCCCCTTCATCGCAAGGAGGGCCGGAATAGAGCAGACCGCGATCTCGACCCGGTTCGTACCGCCGGCTGGCATCGGTCCGGATATGGCCACGAACTGATAGAAGCGGAGGGCCAAGTCCGCGCCGTCGGCTCGTTGCACCGCGAAGTCGCTGATCAATGGCGGGTCGTTCTTGACGATCTCGGCATCACGCGGCATCAGGAAGTCAACGATGACGTCGATGGGAGCGCCGCCATCTTCGACGGGAACCTGGCGCACGAGTTGGAAACGTCGCAACTCATCGCGCTGGTCGTAGCCGTGGCCACGCAAGGCATCGATCAGGGTGGCGTATTCGCCATCACCCAAGGCTTCGGCGTCCAAACTGACGTCCACGTCGAGCGTGCCGACGTGC